>SBFV01000050.1 GCA_006227775.1 Gammaproteobacteria bacterium
CATCGTCCGACCCGGGAAACGATCAAGCCGGCCAGTCGGCCGGCTTGGCTAAGACGCGGAAGTATAGGTTCGGCCCTAAGCCCTGTCAACCTTGCGGCAGGTCTCAGGAACTCCCCGGAGGGGGTTTAGTCGTACAGGCGATCTTCCCTGTCACCCCCAGTTTCATCCTGATCTTCACTTTCCAGGCCCGGCCCTGGATCCAGCGCCAGCAATTCGCCAGTCTGGGCCTCCCTGACCGCGGCCAGATCACCGAGGGAAACGTTACTCAGGGCCTCCTTGATCGCCTCCTCGACCTCAGCGGTCACCAGTTCCAGCTTGGCGCCACCCGCCTCGGCCTCCAGTTCCCGCTCCTCCCGGCGCTTACGCCGCCGATCCTTGTGGTAGGCCAGCCCGGTACCGGCGGGGATCAGCCGGCCGACGATGACATTCTCCTTGAGACCACCGAGACGATCGATGGACCCCCGCACCGCCGCCTCGGTCAGGACGCGGGTGGTCTCCTGGAAGGAGGCGGCGGAGATAAAGGACTCGGTGGCCAGGGATGCCTTGGTGATGCCCAGCAGCAGGGGTTCGTAACGCGCTGGCAGCCGGCCTTCGGCCCGGACCCGCTCATTCTCCAGCAGCACCTGGCTCAGCTCCGCCTGTTCGCCGCGCAATAGCCGGGTATCGCCGGCGTCGAGGATCTCGCCCTTGCGTAGCATCTGGCGGACGATGACCTCGATGTGCTTGTCGTTGATCTTGACGCCCTGGAGGCGGTAGACGTCCTGGATCTCCTTCACCAGGTACTCGGCCAGTTGGGTGACCCCCTTGAGGCGCAGGATGTCGTGGGGATTGAGCTCGCCGTCGGAGACGATCTCGCCCCGTTCCACGCGCTCGCCCTCGAAGACGTTGACATGACGCCACTTGGGGATGAGCTCCTCGATCTGCTCCCCCTCGTCGGTGGTGATGATCAGGCGCTGTTTACCCTTGGTGTCCTTGCCGAAACTGATGGTGCCGGAGGCCTCCGCCAGCAGAGCGGGCTCCTTGGGTTTGCGCGCCTCGAACAGGTCCGCCACCCGGGGCAGACCGCCGGTGATGTCACGGGTCTTGGTCGACTCCTGGGGAATGCGCGCCAGAACATCGCCCACCCCGACCTCCGCCCCGTCGGCGACGCCGACGATGGCGCCCGAGGGCAGGAAATAGCGGGCTGGAATATCCGTGCCGGCAATATTGAGCTCCTGTTCGTTCTCGTCCAGCAACTTCACCATGGGGCGCAGATCCTTGCCCGCCGCCGGTCGCTGCTTGGGATCTATGACCACCAGGGAGGTGAGTCCGGTGACTTCGTCGGTCTCCTTCTGCACCGTGACACCCTCGATGAAGGAATCGAAGCGCAGCCGGCCCGCCACCTCGGTCACTACCGGGTGGGTGAAGGGATCCCAGGTCGCCACCACCTGGCCGCCCTGGACGGTATCGCCGTCACCCACGCGGAGGGTGGCGCCGTAGGGCAGCTTGTAGCGCTCCTTCTCCATGCCCAGGTCATCGACCACCGACAGTTCCCCGGAACGGGAGACCGCGACCAGGCTGCCATTGGCGTGTTGCACCACCTTGAGGTTGTGCAGGCGCACGGTGCCGGTGGACTTGATCTCGATGCTGTTGACCGCCGCCGCCCGGGACGCCGCGCCGCCGATATGGAAGGTGCGCATGGTGAGCTGGGTCCCGGGCTCGCCAATCGACTGGGCCGCGATGACCCCCACCGCCTCGCCGGTGTTGACCAGGTGGCCACGGGCCAGGTCGCGCCCGTAGCAATGGGCACAGACGCCCGTGCGGGCCTCACAGGTGATCGGTGAGCGCACCCGCACCTGATCGATACCCGCCTTTTCCAGGTCATTGACCCAATGTTCGTCCAGCAGTGTCCCCGCGGGAGAGATCAGCTCGTCGCTGCCGGGCCGGTAGACCGCCGTGGCCAGCACCCTTCCCAGGATGCGTTCGCGCAGGGGTTCGACCACGTCGCCGCCTTCGATGATGGGGGTCATGAGCAGGCCGCGCTCGGTGCCGCAATCACGCTCCAGCACCACCATATCCTGGGCCACGTCCACCAGGCGGCGGGTCAGATAACCCGAGTTGGCCGTCTTCAGCGCCGTGTCCGCCAGGCCCTTGCGTGCGCCGTGGGTGGAGATGAAGTACTGGATGACGTTCAGCCCCTCGCGGAAGTTGGCGGTGATGGGGGTCTCGATGATGGAGCCGTCGGGCTTGGCCATCAGGCCGCGCATGCCCGCCAACTGGCGGATCTGGGCCGCCGAGCCGCGGGCGCCGGAGTCGGCCATCATGTAAATGGAGTTGAAGGAATCCTGCAAGACCGGCTGGCCCCGGGTGTCGGTCACCGTCTCCTTGCCGAGCTTGCCCATCATGGCCTTGGCCACCAGGTCGTTGGTGTGGGACCAGATGTCGATGACCTTGTTGTAACGCTCGCCATTGGTCACCAGGCCCGAGGCGTACTGCTGCTCGATTTCCTTCACCTGCCGCTCGGCCTCGGCGAGGATGCCGGGCTTCTGCTCGGGCACCGCCATGTCCTCCAGGCCGATGGAGATGCCAGCGCGGGTAGCCATGCGAAAGCCCAGGTACATGACCTGGTCGGCGAAGATGACCGTCTCCTTGAGACCCAGAGAGCGATAGCAGGTATTGATCAAGCGGGAGATCTGGCGCTTGCCCAGGGGCTGGTCCACCAGACTGAAGGGCAACCCCGCCGGGACGATCTCGTAGACCAGGGCGCGGCCCAGGACCGTATCCTTGAGGCTGATCCGTTCCTCGCGGGCGCCGTCCTCCTGGAGGTGGACCTCGCGAATGCGCACCCTGACCCGGGCATGGAGGTCGGCCATGCCGGTCTCCCAGGCCCGCCGCGCCTCGCTAATGCTGGCGTAGACGCTGCCCTCGCCCTTGACCCCGGCGCGCTCGCGGGTCATGAAATACAGCCCCAGCACCACGTCCTGGGAGGGGACGATGATGGGTTCACCGTTAGCCGGGGAGAGGATGTTGTTGGAGGACATCATCAGTGCCCGGGCCTCGAGCTGTGCCTCCAGGGACAGGGGCACATGGACCGCCATCTGGTCGCCGTCGAAGTCGGCGTTGAAGGCGGTGCAGACCAGGGGGTGGAGCTGGATGGCCTTGCCCTCGATCAGCACCGGTTCAAAGGCTTGGATACCCAGGCGGTGCAGGGTCGGGGCGCGGTTGAGCATGACGGGGTGCTCGCGGATCACCTCTTCGAGGATGTCCCACACCTCGCCCGCGCCGCGGTCCACCATCTTCTTGGCGGCCTTGATGGTGGTGGCCAGCCCCCGGAGCTGAAGCTTGCCGTAGACGAAGGGCTTGAACAGCTCCAGGGCCATGCGCTTGGGCAGACCACACTGGTGGAGTTTGAGCTTGGGCCCCACCACGATCACCGAGCGGCCGGAATAGTCGACACGCTTGCCAAGCAGATTCTGGCGGAAGCGCCCTTGCTTGCCCTTGATCATATCCGCCAGGGACTTGAGGGGGCGCTTGTTGGTGCCGGTGATGGCACGGCCGCGGCGGCCGTTGTCGAGCAGGGCGTCCACCGCCTCCTGGAGCATGCGCTTCTCGTTACGCACGATGATATCCGGGGCGATGAGGTCCAGCAGCCGCTTGAGGCGGTTGTTGCGGTTGATGACGCGGCGATAGAGGTCGTTGAGGTCGGACGTGGCGAAGCGGCCACCATCCAGGGGCACCAGGGGCCGTAGCTCGGGGGGCAGCACCGGCAGCACGGTGAGGATCATCCACTCGGGTCGGTTGCCGGACTCCTGGAGGGACTCCATGAGCTTGAGGCGCTTGGAGAGCTTTTTGATCTTGGTCTCGGAGTTGGTGCCCTCGATCTCCTCGCGCATCTGGCGCATCTCGGCGTTGAGGTCGAGGGTGCGCAGCAGTTCGTAGACCGCCTCGGCGCCCATGCGGGCGTCGAACTCGTCGCCGTTCTCCTCCAGGGCCTCCAGGTACTGCTCATCGGTGAGGAGCTGACCCCGTTCGAGTTGGGTCATGCCCGGATCGATGACAACGAAGGACTCGAAGTAAAGGATGCGCTCGATGTCGCGCAGGGTCATGTCCAGCAGCAGGCCGATGCGCGAGGGCAGGGACTTGAGGAACCAGATGTGCGCCACCGGGCTGGCCAGATCGATATGACCCATGCGCTCGCGCCGCACCTTGGCCAGGGTGACCTCGACGCCGCACTTCTCGCACACCACGCCACGGTGCTTGAGACGCTTGTACTTGCCGCACAGGCATTCGTAATCACTGATGGGCCCAAAGATCTTGGCGCAGAACAGGCCGTCACGCTCGGGCTTGAAGGTGCGGTAGTTGATGGTCTCCGGCTTCTTGACCTCGCCATAGGACCAGGAGCGGATGGTATCCGGGGAGGCGAGTCCGATCTTGATGGCGTCGAACTCCAGGGCCTGGCCCTGAGCCTTGAGAATCTTGAGCAGATCTTTCAATGCAGTGTCTCCGTGAAGGAGGGCTCGGGGGCCTAAGCCCCACGAGTCGGAAATGCAACTAGAACGTCGTTCCCTGGCTCGCGGCGGTACCTTAATGAGGCAGCGCCGCGGAGGCTCGGGGTCTCAGTCCTGTTCCAGTTCGACGTTGATACCGAGGGAACGAATCTCCTTGACCAGGACATTGAAGGACTCGGGCATGCCGGCATCCATGCGGTGATCGCCATCGACGATGTTTTTGTACATCTTGGTGCGTCCGTTCACATCGTCGGACTTGACCGTGAGCATTTCCTGGAGGGTATAGGCGGCCCCATAGGCCTCCAGGGCCCAGACCTCCATCTCCCCGAAGCGCTGGCCGCCGAACTGGGCCTTGCCGCCCAAAGGTTGCTGGGTGACCAGGCTGTAGGGACCGGTGGAGCGGGCATGCATCTTGTCGTCGACCAGGTGGTTCAGCTTAAGCATGTACATGTAACCCACGGTGACGGGGCGCTCGAAGGGATCTCCCGTCCGGCCATCGTAGAGTTGGGTCTGGGCCATGGGGATGTCCGTACCCGCGTTATCGCGTCCAGCCAGGCGCAGCATCTCCCGGATTTCCATCTCGGAGCAACCATCGAAGACCGGGGTCGCCAGAGGTACGCCCTTGGTCAGATTGCGCGCCAATGCCAGGATTTCCCCATCCGTCAGGCTATCCAGATCCTCGCGCTTGCCGCTGCTGTTATAGATCTGATCAAAGAAGGCGCGCAGCTCCGATACCGCGCGCTGGGTCCGCAACATGTCCTCGATACGCTGGCCCAGACCATGGGAGGCCCAACCGAGATGGGTCTCGAGGACCTGGCCGACGTTCATGCGCGAAGGCACGCCGAGGGGGTTGAGAACGATGTCAACCGGCTCCCCATCGGCGGAGAAAGGCATATCCTCCACGGGGACGATCATGGAGATAACGCCTTTGTTGCCATGACGCCCAGCCATCTTGTCACCGGGCTGGATGCGGCGTTTGACCGCCACATAGACCTTCACCATCTTCAGAACGCCGGGGGCCAGGTCATCACCTTGGGTGATCTTGCGTCTCTTCATCTCGAAGCGGGCGCGAAATTCCTCTCGCTGTTCCTTGATATGCTTGGCGATGGTCTCCATCTGGCTGGCCGCATCCTCGGCCCGCAGGCGAATTTCGAGCCACTTGTCGCGCGAATCCTGCTGGGCCAGTTCGTGCAGGTAGGTCTTGGTGATCTTGGCCCCGGCCTTGAGCCCCCGGGGCCCGCCATCGGCGACCTTAGCCACCAGCATCCGTTCGATGCGTTGGAAGGTGTCGTTCTCCATGATGCGCAACTGATCATCCAGATCCTTCCGCACCCGTTCCAGTTCCATTTCCTCGATCTGATGGGCGCGCTTGTCCTTTTCGACGCCATCCCGGGTGAAGACCTGGACGTCAACCACGGTCCCAGCCATCCCGGAAGGCAGACGCAGGGAGGTGTCCTTCACGTCGGAGGCCTTTTCACCGAAGATGGCGCGCAGCAGTTTTTCCTCGGGGGTGAGCTGCGTCTCCCCCTTAGGGGTGACCTTGCCGACCAGGATATCGCCATCGCGCACTTCCGCGCCCACGTAGATGATGCCGGATTCGTCGAGCTTGGCCAGGGCCGCCTCGCCCACGTTGGGGATGTCGGCGGAGATTTCTTCCGGGCCCAGCTTGGTATCCCGGGCCAGGCAGGTCAGTTCCTCGATGTGGATGGAGGTGAAGCGATCCTCCTGGACCACCCGTTCCGAGATCAGAATGGAGTCCTCGAAGTTGTAGCCATTCCAAGGCATGAAGGCGACGCGGAGATTCTGACCCAGGGCCAGTTCACCCATATCGGTGGAAGGACCGTCGGCCAGCACATCACCACGGGCGATCTGATCGCCCACCGCCACCAGAGGCCGTTGGTTGATGCAGGTATTCTGGTTGGAGCGGGTGTACTTGGTCAGGTTATAGATGTCGACGCCAGGTACCCCCGGCTCGGCCTCGTCATCATTGACGCGCACCACGATACGTGCCGCGTCCACGGCCTCTACCACGCCACCCCGACGCGCAACTACGGTCACACCGGAGTCTATGGCCACCACCCGCTCCATACCAGTGCCCACCAAGGGCTTCTCGGCGCGCAGGGTCGGCACGGCCTGGCGCTGCATGTTGGACCCCATCAGGGCACGGTTGGCATCGTCATGCTCGAGGAAGGGGATGAGGGAGGCCGCGACGGAGACGATCTGGCGCGGCGAGACGTCCATGTACTGGACCTCGTCCGGGGCCTTCATGGTGAACTCGTTCTGATGGCGGCAGGATACCAGGGCATCCGTCAACCTACCCTCTTCGTCCAGGGTGGCGTTGGCCTGAGCGATGACGAAATGCCCCTCGTCAATGGCGGACAGATAGTGGATCTGGTCGGTGACCTGGCCGTTTTCCACCTGACGATAGGGGGTCTCCAGAAAGCCATACCGGTTGGTACGGGCGAAGACGGCCAGCGAGTTGATGAGGCCGATATTGGGCCCTTCCGGGGTCTCGATAGGGCAAACGCGACCATAGTGGGTCGGATGCACGTCGCGCACCTCGAAACCAGCGCGCTCCCGCGCCAGACCGCCGGGACCCAGGGCGGATACGCGGCGTTTGTGGGTAACCTCCGACAAGGGGTT
>SBFV01000366.1 GCA_006227775.1 Gammaproteobacteria bacterium
GCCACCTGGCGGTAGAGGGGCTCGCGAATGGCCATGATGTCGCGCAGACTCTGCAAGGGGTCCGCCGTCTGGATCAGGGGCCGGTTACGGTCGCGGTTGGTGCGGGCGAATTGCTGCTCCGGGCTGCAATGGAGGTAGATCACCACGCCCCGGGCGGTCAGGCGCTGACGGTTGATCTCCCGCAGCACGGCACCACCGCCGGTGGCCAGGACGATGCCCTCCTGGTCGGTCAGGTCGGCGATGACCTGCTCCTCGCGCTTGCGAAAGCCCTCCTCGCCCTCGTATTCGAAGATGGTGGGGATGTCCACGCCCGTGCGGCGCTGGATCTCATGGTCGCTGTCCGCGAATCGGAAGGACAGGGCATCGGCGAGCTGGCGGCCGATGGTGGATTTGCCGGCCCCCATGGGACCGACGAGAAAGATGTTGTTTAACCGCTTCATGGAGAGATACTTTCTCGATAGGGATCAACCTGTTCAATCGCTCTTGGGGGTGCTGGGACCCGGTGTCAGCGCGTTTTCAACTCTTCTTGCAGAATGCGGGGAGTGACGAAAATGAGCAATTCCTTGTTGGTTTCCTGACGGGAATCATTCTTGAAGAGAGTGCCCAGGATCGGTAAATCGCCCAACCAGGGCACCTGATCCTTGTTGGAGAACCGGGAACGCTCGAACACGCCACCCAGGACCACGGTTTCGCCATTGTCCACCAGGACGTTGGTCTCCACCGTCCTTTTATTGATATAGGGGTTGCCATCGACCGCCAGGACGGCATCCGCCTCGTCCTTGGATACCTTCAGGCCCATGATGATGCGATTGTCCGGGGTGATGTGGGGCGTGACATCCAATTTCAGGGTGGCATCCTCATATTTCACGGTGGCCGGTTGATCGACGGTCCCGGGGGTGACAATCGGAACCCGCTGCCCCACTTCGATCAGGGCGGCTTGTTTGTCGGAGGTGATGACCCGGGGATTGGCCACGATTTCCCCGCGCCCCTCCTCCTGCATCGCCGTCAGTTCCAGTTGCAGCAGGTAGCTTCCGATCTTGCCAACCAGGAAGTTGATACCGCTCGTGGCGTTGATGGCCGGCAAATCAACCATGAGGGGGACCGTATCGTCGATGGTGGTGCCCCAATAATCCTCGCCTTTCAACGTACCCCGTTGTGAACCGTAAATTTCGTTGAAGTTGCCCGTTTTTTCATTGACTTCCAAACGGTTATAGCCAAAGCGGACCCCAAGTTCCCGGGCGAAATTGTCGGTGGCGATGACCACCCGCGACTCGATCATGACCTGGCGCACGGGGATATCCAGACGGGCCACCAATTGGCGTATCTCCGCCAATTTTTCCGCCGTCTCCAGGACCAGGAGGGTGTTGGTGCGTTCATCAGCGGTGACGCTGCCTCGACTGGAGAGGAGCCCCTTGACTTCCGCCTGTTCCTGTTCGGCCATGGCTTTGCCGGTGGTCTGGCCGAGATTGGCCATCGCCTGGCCGGTGGTGATCTGGCGGGTTTCCAGGAGCTTGGCGATATCCGCCGCCTTGGCGTAATTGATCTGGATGTACTCGGTGCGCAATGGGGCCAGTTCCTCGAACTTCCGGCTGGCCTCCAGCTCCTTTTCCTCCCGCGCCATGACTTCCTCGGTGGGCCCCACCATGATGACATTGCCCTTCTGGCGCATGGTCAGCCCCTTGGCCTTGAGAATGATATCCAGGGCCTGATCCCAGGGCACGTTTTTCAGGCGCAGGGTGACGTTACCCGTGACGGTGTCGCTGGCGACCAGGTTGAGGCCGGTGAAATCCGCCAGGAGCTGGAGTACGGCGCGGACTTCGATGTCCTGAAAATTCAGGCTCAACCGGTCCCCGGTGAAGGTTACCCGCTCCCGTTGACGCCGTCCCCGTTCCTTGGGGCTGGGGGCTCGGAATTCGAGGGTGAAGGTCTCGTTGACCTGGTAGGCCAGGTATTCGTGATCCTTGGCGGTTGCAACGCTGATCTCGACATCCCGACCCTGGGCACGGGTTTCGATGGCGACGACGGGGGTGCCAAAATCCGCCACGTCCAGCCGGCGACGGAGGCGTTCGGGCAGGGAGGTATCCAGTACCTCGGCGACCACCTTTCCGCCCTTGTCCTGGACCGAGACCCGGGTCTTTTCGGTCGGGAGCTTGACCAGTACCCGACCCTCGCCCCCCGGACCCCGCTGGAAATCGACGGCGCGCAACTCGGGACTAGCCCGCGCGGTCGCGGCCCGTCCCGCCTCCCCCAAGAGCGCCCCGTTTCCCTCGGGGGCGGCGATGGTCTTTTCATTGATGGCGACGGTCACCCGATCGCCCAGGCTAAGCACCTGGTAGGGGACCAGACTGGTGAGATTGATGACGATCCGGGTACGACCCTGGGCATCCAGGGCGGTGAGACTCTGCACCGGACCGACGTCGATCTGGACGTTCTTGCGCGGCAGTTCGCTGGTGACGGCGGGGAGGTCGATGACGATCCGGGCCGGCGAATCGGTGGCGAAATCCTGAACCGTGGTCGTCGTGGGCGCCGATAGCACCAGGTCGATGCGGACCTGGCCTCCCGGGAGGGTAGTGAACTCGACGTCCTTGAGGGCCACCGCCAGGACCCGGGAGGGGGCCAGACCCAGCAACACAAGGAGCCCGATCAGTGCCAGGCGCCAGGGGAGCGCGGCCTGCCTATGGGCAAAAGCGCCGTTCTTCTCGGCCAGGATACAGGGGTGAGGCTGCATGGGCGCTGAGTCCGGGGGTTACTTTGGTTTCTGATCCGTGGCCAGGGTGAGGGATGCCTCCCGCTCCAGCCAGCGGCCGGCACCGTCCGGGATGAGCTCGATCAGGTCGATCCGGTGTTCCGAGATCCGAATGATACGGCCATGATTCTGACCCAGATAGTTGCCGGGGGTGACAGGGTGGAGGGTCTTGTCCTCCTTGGCCTGAACCAGCCCCCAAATTGCGATGCCCTGCTGCAGAATCCCTCGCATGATCAAGCTGTCGAGGGCGAAACGTTCCAGGGCCTCCCGGGGCCGATGGGGGTTCGGGGCGATGCCGCCGGGAGCGGACGGGGCGGGAATGACGGCCGCCGTCTCTCGGTCCAGAACAAAGGGATCGCGGCGCTTGCGTGGATCGTACAGAAAGCCCTCCGCCAGGGTAAATTCGGGCAGGGGCTCGATGGGCGGCGGGCGACGCAGCTTGGTCTGATGGACATAATCTTGCAAGTCGGTCAGATCCCGATTCCCACACCCCGCCAGACCCAGGGCAACAAGGCTCAGGACGAGATGCGAAACCGCCCTTGACCTGACCAGGCTGGTCATTTGGTGGCGGGCTCCTGCTTCACCCCCTGATCCCCTCTATTGGCCTGCGCCTTAGTCCCCTTGGCACCTTTCTTGTTGTCCTCCCCCTGAGCCATCTCCGACTCTTCCAGGTAGCGGTAGGTCTTGACCGTGGCGCGCATACTCAGTTTGCTGGGGGTCGTGGGGTCGGGAGGGTCCTTGTGCTGGGAGCTGATGATCACGTCATGGACGGTCACAATCCGTGGTAGGGCGGCGAGACCGCTGACGAAGCTAGCCAGTTCATGATAGCCACCCGTCACCTGGACCTGAATGGGCAGTTCGGCGTAAAAGTTGCGAGCGACTTCCGCCGTCGGCTGGAACAGCTCGAATTCCAGGCCCGTGGCGAGGCCGGTCTGGGACACATCCACCAGCAGGGCGGCAATTTCGTCCCCGCCAGGCAGTTGGCGTACCAGATCCTTGAATAGTTCATCCATCTCGGCGAGCTGTTCGCGATGGGTTTCCAGGTTGGCGGCCAGGCGTTGCTTGCTTTCGAAGGTGGCGCGCAGTTCCGTCTCCTTGCTCTCCACCTGGCTGAGGCGGTCGAGTTGATCCTGCGCCAGGAACCAGTACCAACCGCCGGCCAGCACCGCGCACAGAAAAAAGATCAGGATGCCCTTGGCCAGGGGGGGCCAGTCGCCGATCGTGCTGAGATCGAGGTTGTTGAGTTCTCTCAGATCCATGGCGGGCCAGGGCTGGCGCCGGTCTCAGCCGGCCGCCTTTGCCTCCTCGGGTGACGGTGGCCGCTGCTGTCGCATTTGCAGTTCGAAGTGACTCAGCCCCGCGTCGGATTTGTCCTGCTCCTTGATGATCTTGAGCATGGGATCGGTCATCCAGGCCGAGGCGTTGATGTTGCGCATCAGTTCCGAGATACGGCCGTAGGACTGGGCGCGCCCCTCCAGGACCACCTGGTTCCCGGTTTGCCTGATACCGGTGAGCAGGACGCCGTTGGGGATGGTGGTGACGATCTCATCGAAAAGGTGGACGACCTCCGGGCGAAGATGCTGTAGCTCCTGGATGATCTCCATGCGCGCCAGCAGGTCCTGCTTTTGGTTCTCGATTTCCTTGATCTCTCGTATCTTACTGTCGAGACGAGCGATTTCGACGGTGAGCAAGGCATTGCGGGCTTCCTGGGCCAGGATCCAGTCTTCGGTGAGAAAGTAACTGGCCAGGGCGCCGGCCAGGGTGAGGACGACCGCGAGGATGCTCGCCGCGGTCATGAGCCGCTGGCGCCGGTGGCGTTCCTTCTCCCGCCAGGGGAGCAGATTGACGCGGGCCATTCAGTCGAACCCGCGCAGGGCCAGACCCACCGCCAAGACCAACGCCGGCCCGTAACGCTGGATCAAGCGTGCCGGGACCCGAGGGCCCAAGGTCATGTGGACAAAGGGATTGGCGACATAAGCCAAGATACCCAGGCGGGCATTGACTTCCTGCTCCATGCCCGGGAGAGCCGCGACGCCGCCGGTCAGGAGGATCTGGTCGGCGGGTTTGGAATTGGTCGAGGAGTAATAAAACTGCAAGGCGCGCCCAATCTGCTGGGTCAATACCTCTAGGAAAGGAAAGCATACCTCGGCGGTAAAATTCTCGGGATACTCCCCCCCCTCGAGGCGACGCCGGGCCTCTTCATCAGAGAAGCCATAGCGATGCTGGATGTCTTCCAGCAGTTGGGCGGCGGCGAAACCCTGCTCGCGGTTGAACAGACCCCGACCATTACGGACGACCTGGATGCGCGTGGCCTTGGCGCCGATATCGGTGATGGCGATGGTGCTGTCCTTGGCCTGGGCACCCATGGCCAGAATGGCCCCGTTCTCCAGGGCATAGGGCTCCGCATCGACGACCTCCGCCTGGAGGCCGGCGATATCCAGGGCCGCCATCAGGTTATCGACGACCTCATGACGGGTCGCCACCAGCAGGACATCGACCTCGCCCTGGATGACGGCGGGTCCCAGAACGGTGAAATCGAGATTGACCTCATCGAGGGGATAGGGGATGTATTGATCCGCGTCGAGCTGGATCAGGCCCTCCATCTCGGTATCCTTCAGCCCCGCGGTCATGGAAATGACCTTGGTGATGGTGGCGGAACTGGGCACGGCGACGGCCGCGGCCTTGGCCTTGGTACCGGAACGGGCGACCGCCCGACGAATGGCCGCGCCAACGGCTTGGATATCGGCGATCTTTTTATCGACCAGGGCGGTGGTGGGCAGCGGCTCCAGGGCGCAGCTTTCCACCCGGTAGGTAGGGGTGGAAGCGGGGCGGGTCCGTGAGAGTTCCACCAGCTTGACCGCGGTCGAGCCGATATCGATCCCCAGGAGCGGCGCCTGCTTGCGGCCGAGGCCAAGGCTGAACATGGCGGCTAGGCGTGATGATGAGTCGGGTTGCGGGCCAGGTGGGAATAGGTCTTTAATGCGGTTCACTATATCTCATTTCCCCGCGACTTACCCGGCGGGAGGCCCCAGAGCATGCGACATCGTGAGCGCACGCAGACCCGGCGCCGCTGGCTGGCGGAGGAGGCGGCGCGCCTCATGGCGGAGCAGGGCATCGTCGAGCCGGAACGAGCACGACGCAAGGTAGCGGAGCGGGCGGGAATCGACGACAAGCGTCAGTGGCCGAGCAACGAGGAAATCCACGCGGCGCTACAGGCTTATCGCCGGCTGTTCTGGCGACCGGACCAGGGCGCCGCGGTCAGCCGCCAACGCCAGCAGGCCTTGATGGCCATGCGCCATTTTCACCGCTTCGGTCCGCGCTTGAGCGGTAGCCTGGCGACCGATTACCCCGATCCCGCCCAGCCGGTACGCCTGCAACTGTTCGCCGAGACCATCGACGAGGTGGTGCTGGATCTGCTCAACCGGGGCATCCGCTGGCGGCAACGCCAGGAGTCGCGCCGTTTCGCCGACGGCAGCCGGGGCTTTCTGCCCGTGCTGAGCTTTCTGGCGGGTGATACCGCCCTCGAATTACTGGTGCTGCCACGGTCGGCGCGCAGCAACCCACCCCTGGACCCCCTGGACGAACGCCCCGAGCGCGGTCTGGATACGGCGGGCGTAAGCCGTCTGCTGGCCGGGGAGCCGGTGGAACAAGGGTGAGTCACGGATGGTCTGGGCACCGCGGGCTTGACCGACCCGCTGGCCGGCGTACCAGAGCACCAGGGATGATCAGGGGCGATCTGGATACCGCGGACTTAACGAGCCCCGTGGCGACGGCGCCAGAGGAAGCAGGAAATCCAGCGCCGGGGCTGACGACGGAGGGGAAACGGCGGCCACCTCCCCAAAGGAAAGCGCCGGGATGCGGCCTGGCATCACCGGCGCTCCGGGGCCCCCGAGGGGGCGGGTAACCTCAGCGACCGTACTTGCGGCGGAACTTGTCGACACGGCCGCCGGTATCGACGATCTTCTGCTTGCCGGTGAAGAAGGGATGGCAGGCGGAACAGACTTCCACATGCAGATCCTTGCTCAGGGTGGAACGGGTTGTGAACTGGTTGCCGCAACTGCAGACGACCTTGGTGTCGCGATACGCGGGGTGGATGCCTTCTTTCATGGTGTATCTGCCTGGCCCCAAGGGCTTGGTCCGGGAAAACGCCTAAAACTATCACCCTCCAGTATGGAGGGCAATCTTCAGGGCACAAAAAAAGGAAGGCCGCGCATCTGGCACGGCCTTGTCAGTGGTACCGAGGGCCGGACTCGAACCGGCACGGTATCTCTACCGTCAGATTTTGAGTCTGATGCGTCTACCAGTTTCGCCACCCCGGCGTAGCCTC
>SBFV01000255.1 GCA_006227775.1 Gammaproteobacteria bacterium
GGAGGGCTATCCCCGCGCGGGCCTCCGGGTCTTCCTCTGGCAAGCGATTGACGAGAAGGCGGGGGCATCTCTGACGCCTTGACGAGGCGGCGCGGGGCCGCAATCAGTTGAGTGGCGGCTCCAGCGGCGGCACGGCGTCGGACTCCGGGCCGACGGCGCTCTGGAAGCGCTCCACCGCCTCCGCCGCCATGTCGGGGGCGCCGAAGCGGGCGATGTGGTAGAGGGCCTCGCCCTCGTTGACCAGGGGGAGCTTGACCTTGCCGATGACCACCCCGGCGGTGGGGGCCTCCACCACGACCTCGTTCTCGCCCAGGGGGTCGGCGATCCAGCCCAGGGCCTCCCCCTTTTCCACCCGCGTCCCCAGGGGTTTGGTGGCGCGCAGGATGCCGCTCTGGGGGGCGCGGACCCATTGGCTGGAGGTGGCGATGACGGCCTCCGGATGGCTCTGACGCGACCCTTTGACGCGCTTGGCCTTGCCCAGCATCCCTAGCTCGCGCATGACCCCCATCACGCCGCGCGCGCCGGCACGGATCGCCAGTTCGTCGAAGCGCAGGGCCTCGCCGGCCTCGTAGACCAGCACCGACACGCCCAGGCGGGCGGCGGCCTCGCGCAGGGAGCCGTCGCGCAGGTCGGCGTTGAGGATCACGGGGCTGCCGAAGGCCTTGGCCAGGGCCTCCACCCGGCCGCTCTCCTCGAAGGTGGCGCGGATCTGGGGCAGGTTCTCGCGATGGACGGCGCCGGTGTGCAGGTCGATGCCGAAGTCGGCCTTGGCGACGATCTCCTCCAGGAAGGCATTGGCCAGGCGGGCGGCCAGGGAGCCCTTGTCGGAGCCGGGAAAGCAGCGGTTGAGGTCTCGCCGGTCGGGCAGGTAGCGGGATTGGCGCACGAAGCCGTAGACGTTGACCACCGGCACCAGGATCAGGGTGCCGCGCAGACGTTCCAGGCCCGGGCACTGGCGCAGCCGGCGCACGATCTCGACGCCATTGATCTCGTCGCCGTGGATGGCGGCGCAGACGAAGAGTCGGGGGCCGTCCCGGCGGCCGCGGATGACCTGGGCCGACAGTACCACCGGGGTATGGGTGTAGAGCAGGGGCAGGCGCAGCTCCACCAGCCGGCGCTCGCCGGAGGGGATGTCGATGCCACCGATCTGCACCCTGGCGTTCATCCCTGGCCCCGGGTGCGGGAACTGCGCGCTCCCGCGTTGCGCTCGATGAACTGGATCATGAGGCCGGCGATGTCCTTGCCGGTGGCCCTTTCGATGCCCTCCAGGCCGGGGGAGGAGTTGACCTCCATGACCACCGGGCCGTGGTTGGAGCGCAAGATGTCCACCCCGGCGACATTGAGGCCCAGGATGCCGGCGGCGCGCACCGCCGTGGAGCGTTCCTCCGGCGTGATGCGCACCAGGCTGGCGGTACCGCCGCGGTGGAGGTTGGAACGAAACTCCCCGGGCTTGGCCTGGCGCTTCATGGCCGCCACCACCTTGTCGCCGATGACGAAGCAGCGGATGTCGGCGCCGCCGGCCTCGTGGATGTACTCCTGGGCCAGGATGTTGGCCTTGAGCCCCATGAAGGCCTCGATGACGCTCTCCGCCGCCTTGTCGGTCTCGGTCAGGACCACGCCGATGCCCTGGGTGCCCTCCAGCAGCTTGATGACCAGGGGCGCCCCACCCAGCATCTTGATGACGTCCTGGACGTCGTCCGGGGCATGGGCGAAGCCGGTCAACGGCAGGCCGATGCCCTTGCGCGCCAGGAGTTGCAGGGAGCGCAGCTTGTCCCGGGCGCGGGTGATGGCGACGGACTCGTTGAGGGTATAGGTGTTCATCATCTCGAACTGACGCAACACGGCGGTCCCGTAGAAGGTGACCGAGGCGCCGATGCGGGGGATGACGGCATCTTGGGGACCCAGTTCCGCCCCCTTGTAGTGGATGCTGGGGCGGTGGGAGGCGATGTTCATGTAACAGCGCAGGACGTCGATGACCCGTGCCTCATGGCCCCGCTGGGTCGCGGCCTCCACCAGCCGCCGGGTCGAGTAGAGTCTGGGATTGCGCGACAGGATGGCGATTTTCATCTCGGTGGGGGGTCCCCCTCGGCCAGGGCCGGATAAAGACGTTTCAGACGCGGCTTGCGGCTGGCGAGATAGGAGCCCTGGGGGTCCACCAGCAGCCGTCCGCACATGGCGCTGCGTCCCAGCAGCATGCGAAAGAGCATGGAATCCCGATCCGTGAGGGTCAGTTCGATGGTCCATTCCGCCGCGCCCAAACGGACCGGCGTGGCGATGACCCAGCGGCTCTCCCGATGCCCACCGGAGTCGCTGACGATGCGCCGGTCCAGGACCTGGGCGGAGCAGATCACCACCAGCCCCAGACGATGCTGGAGGGGATGGACGCCGAAACGGAGCCAATCCTGGCCGTCTTGCCGAAAGGGCTCGGTAAAGAAGGCATGCAGGGTCGAGGTCCGGGCGCCGGTATCCAGTTTCGCCTTGATGGCCGGAAGCCCCAGGGTCGGCAAGGCCAACCACTCTCGCCAGCCCACGAGGGTTCGATCCTGGTCAGGAGCGAGAGGAGATTGGGTGAGGGGAGGAGTCATGCCGGCTGAGGGTGGGGCGAGGAGGACGAGTGGTCTATCCGTCCCGATGAACGGCGGATAGGTCCGCGGTGGCCGCGGATGTCCGCGTTTTCGCCGCCGGACCGCGGAAGATGGATGATCCTAGGGCATGATGAGCCCGGTTACCAGGGGCCAGTCTTGATTAAACGCAAATAGATGTCACTCTATAGCTCCATGAAGCTCTCGCGCGCGACCCTCAGGACGATCTTGGCCCTCTGCCTCCTGCTCTTGCAGGGGCAGTTGTTGGCTGCGTCGTTGCTGGGCTGCCGTCACGCCGGCCCGCCGGAGCGGTTGCCTGCCCCCCATGCCGGCTGTCACCTTGCGGCCGCGGGCCCCCAGGCACCTGGCGTTGCGCAAAGTCCGGCGGATGAGCTGTCGCCCGCCGTGGGGGTGCCGTCGCCGATGCTGCCAGCTTCCTGGCTCGACTGTCACAAGTGCAATCTGCAACTCAGCATCGGGGTCTCTCTTCAGGGTGATGACGGACTTGTGCCTGCCATCCTTGTCCCGCGTCCCCCGGCCACCCCCCTGGCGGACCGTCACTTCTACCGCTTCGTCCCCGAGCCTGTCTCCCGACCGCCGATCCCGACATTGAGCTGACGCTGGCCCTGGCCGGTTCCCCCGAGGGTCCCGGTCAGGCGGATGTGTTCGTTGGCCCTTTGTTGGGAGAAATTGCGTGTCCATTACCATTTTTCGGCGCTTGTTCGATGCGCGGCGCCCGTCCGAGCCATGGTGCTTGTCCACCTTGCGGCGCCCTTCCGTTTTTCGCCGACGGTCCGACTGCCGTCGCCTGTCCCTGCTATGGCGCTCGCCTATCTTTCAGCGCCCGTTCATCTTTCGAAGCCAATCCGACGACCGGCGCCTGCACCTCTTCGGGTGCCTGTTCGCCTACCGCAGCCTGACCACGGGCGCGCTGACCTGCCTGATCTTCTTTGCCTGGCCTCTGGCGGGCTGGGGGGAGGTGTCTCATCAGCATGACCACCCCATGCCGGGAACGGGGCAAGGGACAAGCCTCCAGCAAGTGGGGGGCCAGGGTGAAGGTATTCACCACCATGATCATGCCGTCGCGGCAGGGGAACCGGGGGCAAGCCTTCTGCAACCACCCGGCCAGACCCAGTATGTCTGCCCCATGCACCCTCAGATCGTCCAGAACGAACCTGGCACCTGCCCCATTTGCGGCATGGACCTGGTCGCGCGGGCCGGGGAGGCCCCGACGGTGGGTTATCCCGAGGTCCGGCTCGACGGCGCTCTGATGCAGAACCTGGGCCTGCGCACCGCCAGGGTCGAGCGCGGCAACCTCTGGGAACCGGTCCGTGCCCTGGGCCGGGTCCAGTATGACGAGACCCGCATCGCCCATCTTCACCCCCGGGCCTCCGGCTGGATCACCCGGTTGGCGGTGCGGGCGGAGGGGGAGACCGTCACCCAGGGCCAGACCCTGGCCGAGTTCTACTCGCCGGATATCCTGGCCGCCCAGATCGATTTTCTGCTGGCTCTGGGACATTCGTCCCCAGCCAGGGGCGGGCCCACGGGCGCGGGCGGGGGGGCGAGCGGTGGCCAGGTCGGGGTCAAGGCGGACAAGGCGCGCAACCTGCTGCGCCTGTTGGATGTGCCCGAGACGGTGATCGATGGCATCCAGACCAGCCGGGAGACCCGGGACACCATCCCCATTCCGGCCCCCATCACCGGGGTGGTCACGGGCCTTACCGCCCGGGAGGGCATGTACGTCACCCCCGACAGCACCATGTTCACCCTGGTGGACAACCGCCGGGTCTGGGTGCGGGTGGATGTCTTCGAGCACCAGATCGCCGGCCTGGAACCTGGGCAGAGCGCACAGATGCGGGTCCCGGCCTATCCCGGCCGTACCTGGGAGGGGGAACTGGACTATCTCTATCCGGAACTGGACCCCAAGACCCGCACCCTGCCGGTGCGGCTGGTGTTCGACAACCCGGACGGGGCGCTGCGGCCCAACCTCTTCGCCGAGGTCAGCATCGAGGGCGAGGGGCGGCGGAACGTGCTCAAGATCCCCCGGGAGGCCCTGATCCACACCGGCGAGCGCGAGAGCGTGGTCCTGGCCTTGGGCGAGGGCCGCTTCCAGCCGGTGGACGTCACGGCCGGCGCCCGGCTGGGGGGCGAGGTGGAGATCCTCGCCGGCCTTAAGGAGGGGGACGAGGTGGTGGTCTCCGGGCAGTTCCTCATCGATTCCGAGTCCAGTCTGCGGGCGAGCTTCCAGCGGCTAACCTCAGCGGGTGGTGCTGAGGAGGTTGCCAGAGGTGGTTCTGGGGCAGACAAGGCACCCGGGGATGCCGGGCGAACCAGCGGCCAGGAGGTGGATCATGCCCATCATCACCACTGAGCGTTGTCGGATCACTAAGTGCTACGGGTCGCTTGCGCTCCTCATCCCTGCCCCGCTGGCGAGGGTACGGCCATGACACATCTGATTCACTGGTCCATCCGCAATCGCTTCCTGGTCCTCCTCGCCACCCTGCTGCTGACGGCCTGGGGCCTTCAGTCCCTGCGCCAGACGCCGCTGGATGCCATCCCCGACCTGTCCGACGTCCAGGTCATCGTCCGCACCAGCTTTCCCGGGCAGGCGCCGCGGGTGGTGGAGGACCAGGTCACCTACCCCCTCTCCACCGCCCTGCTGGCGGTGCCAGGGGCGGTCACGGTGCGCGGCTACAGCCTATTCGGCGACTCCTACGTTTACGTGCTGTTCGCCGACGGCACCGACCTCTACTGGGCCCGCTCCCGGGTGCTGGAGTATCTCAGCCAGGTCGCCGGCCAGCTCCCGGCGGGCGCCACGCCGCGCCTGGGGCCGGACGCCACCGGCGTCGGCTGGGTGTTCAGCTACGCCCTGGTGGACCGCAGCGGCCAGCATGACCTGGCCCAATTGCGCAGCCTCCAGGACTGGTTCCTCAAGCTGGAGCTTCAGTCCGTCCCTGGCGTGGCGGAGGTGGCGACGGTGGGCGGCATGGTCCGCCAGTACCAGGTGGTGGCGGACCCGGAGCGCCTGCGCACCTACGGCATTCCCCTCGGCCACCTGACCCAGGCCATCCGCGCCGCCAATGAGGAGGTCGGCGGCTCGGTGCTGGAGCTGGCGGAGGCGGAGTACATGGTGCGCAGCCGGGGCTATATCACCTCGATCGCGGACATCGAAACCATCCCCATCGATGTGGGCCCGGACGGCACCCCCATCCTGCTGCGCGACCTGGCCCGGGTGGAGATCGGCCCGGAGATGCGCCGAGCGGTGGCGGAGCTGGACGGGGAGGGCGAGGTGACCGGCGGCATCGTTGTCATGCGTCAGGGGGAGAACGCCCTGGCGACCATCGCCGCGGTCAAGGCCAAGCTGGAGGAACTCCAGCCCGGCCTGCCGGCGGGGGTGGAGATCCTCACCACCTATGACCGCGCCCCTTTGATCCTGGACGCGGTCTCCAATTTGCGGGAGAAGCTGATCGAGGAGCTGATCGTCGTCGCCTTGGTGTGTCTGGTCTTCCTCTTCCACCTGCGCTCCGCCCTGGTGGCGGTGGTCAGCCTGCCCCTGGGCATCCTGGTGGCCTTCATCCTCATGCGCTACCAGGGCATCAACGCCAACATCCTTTCCCTGGGTGGCATCGCCATCGCCATCGGCGCCATGGTGGATGCCGCCGTGGTCATGATCGAGAACGCCCACAAGCACCTGGAACGCTATCGCCAGGCCCATGGCGGCGCGGCCCCGGAGGGCCAGGCCCACTGGGACCTGATCGCCCGGGCGGCGGGGGAGGTGGGGCCGGCCCTGTTCTTCTCCCTGCTGATCATCACCCTGAGCTTCATCCCGGTCTTCACCCTGGAGGCCCAGGAGGGGCGGCTCTTCGCGCCCCTGGCCTACACCAAGACCTATGCCATGGCCGCCGCCGCGGGCCTGGCGGTGACCCTGGTGCCGGTGCTCATGGGCTACTTCATCCGCGGCCGCATCCCCGCCGAGGAGGCCAACCCCCTCAACCGGCTGCTGATGCGCCTCTACCGGCCCCTGCTGCGGGGCGTGCTGGCGGCGCCCAAGACCACCCTGGTCCTGGCGGTCCTGCTGCTGGTCAGCACCCTCTGGCCCCTGCAACGGCTGGGCACCGAGTTCATGCCCGAACTGGACGAGGGTGACCTGCTCTACATGCCCACCAGCCTGCCGGGGCTGTCCGCGGGCAAGGCCCAGCAGCTCCTGCAGCAGACCGACCGCCTCATCGCCAGCGTCCCGGAGGTGGCTCGGGTCTTCGGCAAGGTGGGCCCGGCGGAGACGGCCACCGACCCGGCGCCCATGACCATGATCGAGACCAGCATCACCCTCAAGCCCCGCGACCAGTGGCGGGAGGGGCTGACCCTGGACCAGCTCATCGCCGAGCTCGACCAGCGCGTCCGCGTCCCTGGTCTGACCAACGCCTGGGTCATGCCCATCAAGACCCGCATCGACATGCTCGCCACCGGCATCCGCAC
>SBFV01000034.1 GCA_006227775.1 Gammaproteobacteria bacterium
GACCCATCAAGCGGTGGTGAATCCCTGGCTGAAGATCCAGCCATTCTTTCAATACGTGGTCAATCCCGGCCAGAATGATTTTCCTCCACGCAGCTATCCCGACCTGGCCCTCGTCGGGATACGCCTGGTGATATCGCTCTGACCCGGAAAGGCGAGGCGAAGGCGTGCCTCAGCTCATCGCCGCGGCCACCTGCATCATGCCGCGGACGATCATGTCCACCGCGACGTAAGCGATGATGAGCAGACCAATCCAGGCCACCCAACGATGTTTGTGGATCAATTTGGCGATGAAGTTGGCGGCGAAGGCCATCATCACGATCGAGATCACCAAGCCCACCACCAGAACCTCAAGGTGATCCTTGGCCGCGCCGGCCACGGCGAGGACATTGTCCAGGGACATGGACAGATCCGCCAAGGCCACCTGCCAGACGGCGGCGACCACCGTCTTTGGCTGCTTCCTCTCCCCCTCTTCTAGGGCTTCCTCGGGGGCCACCTCATCCTGGCCGTGAGTGCGCAACTCCCGGTACATCTGGTAGGCCACGAAGGCCAGCAGCAGCCCCCCCGCCAAGGTCAGGCCAATGATGGCCAGGAGCTGGGTGGTGACCAGGGCAAAGAAGATACGGAGCACCACCGCCGCGGCGATCCCCCAAAAAATCACGCGGCGCCGGTCAGCCAGCGGCACGGAGGCCGCCGCCATGCCCACGACGATGGCATTGTCGCCCGCCAGCACCAGGTCGATGAAAATGACCTGTACCAGGGCCATGAGCTGAGAAATTAAGTCAGCTTCCATAAGGTATCTACCTGTAATGATGAAGAATGCTTTCCGGTGGGAAACGAGGGTGAAGGCGCAAAGGTCGCTGCTTCCGCACGGCTCCGGCCGCTAGGCCAGGAAACCAAAGGCCTGCGCCGCGGCAAAAGCCGCCAGGACGAGGAAAAAGACCCCGCTGATTTGATGGAGCCGATGGATGGGGATGCGCCGCAGCAGGGTGACGCCCAGCCAGATGCCCAGGGCCGAGGTGATGATCAAGGCCAGGGTGGCCCCCAACCAGACCGCGACGGGAGGCAAGGTGACCGCCAGGCCCGCCACCGCCAACTGGGTCTTGTCACCCATCTCGGCCAGAAACAACATCATGAAGGTGGTGATGAAGATGCCATGACCGGGTTTTTCCACGACCTCCCCATCCGGGTCCTCCTCTTCTTCCTTGGTGAGCAGGGATTTGATGCCGAAGACCCCGAACAGAATGGCCACTGCCCCGGCCAGCACCTGCTCCGGGATCCATTGCGCCAGGCCCGCGCCAAAGACCACGGCCAGGGTATTGAGCACCAGGAAGGCGGCCACCGCCCCGAGCAACACGGGAGGATGACGGTGGCGCGCGGCGAGGGTCATACAGACCAGTTGGCTCTTGTCGCCGATCTCAGCCAGAAAGATGAGGCCGAAGGTGGAGAGGATGGCGGTGATGAATTCGAGGATAGACATGGTATGCCAGTTGTAATCAAGGGTTGAAACATCACGGCTGACCGCGTGAACCGTATCTTGTTGTCTGGAAAGGCAGGATCCGCTCGCTCGAACGGATAACCCTCAGCAGGACCACGCCGAGGATCAAGAAGGCGCCGGCACAACCGTCCAGGATCGCGATCTTCCACCTGCACAAGGCGAAACGGCGGTCTCGGGCAAAATAGCGGACAGGGGCGAGGGCCACGGCGAACAGGCCGGTGGCCATGGCATGGGAACCCAAGTATACCGGTCCGCCCAAGGGGGGAGGCTGGCGGTTAGCGGCAGAGAGGCGGGGCAGGATTTCATCGGGGCATCCGGGCCGGGCTGATGACGCATGACCACCGCATCTCCCCGGCCAAGCGAAGATGGGGTGGTCAATGGTCTTGCCAAGCGAGGGAACTGCCTGCGCCATGGTCCTAAGGACCAAGCATGTTGACGCAAGCCTCTTCAGGGCGAAGAGCGGCTACTCCCCAATGACGGAGTTCATCTTAGCGGATGCGTATCTGCGTGTCGATGCAAATCTAGTGGCGACACCCATCCAACCCGGTAATGGGATTGTCCACCTCAATGCGGCGCCAACTGGCCGGACTACGAAGAAAAGAAGACCGAAAAGGCACGGGGATGGGGCCAAACTCAGGCCAGGCTGAGCGAACAGGGCCTCCTTCCGGGCACAATCCGCGGCGAACGGGCATGATGCCCAGGGTGGTCTTGAAGCGGATGCTCATCAGGGCTTGCCCCTGACCGGCTCGGGGCGCCGGGGTGGCGATGGGATACCGGAGCCATCAAGAACCGGGACCCGAGCCCTGGCCTTGGGCTTGGGCCGGGGGTTGGGAAAGCCGTTTGAGCCGCTCGATGTCCAGGGCGCGGATATCGTCCCAATCGCTATCCTTGGCCAGAGTGAGGGGCCCCAGGGCGGCCCCCTTGAGCAGTTCCGGGGCCTCGGCGGCCAGGGCGACGAGGGCCACCCCCACCGCTTGGGCGTCCCCGTCCGGTACCTGGGGGCTGACGGCGATGGCATGGGGCGTGAAGCCCTCGCTCTCCCACAAGACCCGCAGGTGCTCGCGGACCTCCGGCTTCAGCGCCTCCAGGGTACGGCGGATGCCGCCACCGGCGGCGAAATGTCCCCCCGCGACGTTCAGATAGACCGAATCGTGCGAGGCAACGAAGCGGGTCTGAAAGGGGATGCCCCGCTGCTCCAGGGCCGCCCGGGTGAGGATGCTGGCGGCGAAGGCGCCCGGCGCGGGGAAGACCAGTTCCCGGCCCGCCAGATCCTCCAGGGCAGCGAAGGGGGCCTCCTTGGCTACCACCATGACCCCCTGGATACGTTCGTTCCGGTCACGGGCCAGGGCGCGATAGCCGGGGTCGGCGTTGAAGGCCACGAAGTGATAGGGATTCATGTAGGCAAAATCGTAGCGCCCCGCCGCCAGGCCCTGCTCGAAGGTGGGGATGTCCTTGGCGGTGTCGAAGGTGAGGGGCACGCCGCTCAGGGCCTGGACCCGCTGCAATAGCGGCACCCACATCTGCGCCAGCCGGGTGGCCGCCTGCTGGGGAACGACGCCAAAGCGATAGGCTCGTTCCGCCCCAGGGCTCCCTGGCCTGACCGCTGGCACGGAAATGTCTCCCGTGCCAGTCAGTTGGCGATCCTTCGGGGTTGAGGTGCCGGGATCGGCCGCCCACAGGGCCAGGCTGATCAAATAGATCCCTAATCCCACAACATACCCCGAGGCTTTGCGTTGGATGGCTGGTTTCATGGGGTTTGGATTCTCCGCGTAAGATTGGACGGGCATACGTCACCTGATTTCCGTATCGGGGTGATAGCCAACTGGGGTGGCCAAGGGAGACCAACGCACAGCACGCTTTTCAGGGCAGACGCAGGATAATAAATTTGATAGGCAATAATTCCTCGCATGATCGGGCAAAGGCATGGAACCCGATCCTCTTCAGTCCTCCGATCCCTCCCGCAGCAGGACCACGGCAAAGGCGGCGATGCCCTCGCCCCGGCCGGTAAAGCCCATGCGCTCCATGGTGGTAGCCTTGACGCTGACGCGTTCCGCCGGGCAGTTCAGGTCGCTGGCCAGGACCTGGACCATGGCGGAGATATGGGGCGCCAGCTTGGGACGCTGGGCGACGAGGGTGAGGTCCGCGTTGTGGACGGCCAGGCCACGCTCGGCCAGGGAGGCCATGACCCGGCCCAGCAGGATGCGGCTGTCGATACCCGCGTAGGCGGCATCGGTGTCGGGAAAGTGGTGGCCGATGTCACCCAGGCCCGCGGCGCCGAGGAGGGCGTCGCAGAGGGCATGGATGGCCACGTCGCCGTCGGAGTGGGCCTCCAGCCCCTGGTCATGGGGGACCTGGACCCCTGCGAGCACCAAGGGACGGTCGCCACCGAAGCGATGGGCGTCGATACCCTGTCCAATCAGCATCTTATGGACCTCGTGCCACTTGCGGCATCGTCAATCGCTCGTTCGGAGCGGCCTGGAATCACGCTTTGGCTTCGGTCGGGTTCCCGCCGAGAGGGACACGCCCTTGCCGGGTCAGGTAAAAATGGGCCAGGGGGAGGTCCTCCGGGTGGGTGATCTTGAGGTTGTCGGCGTGGCCCTCGACCAGCAGGGGGCGCAAGCCGGCCAGTTCCATGGCGCTGGCATCGTCCGTCACCCACTGGCCAGCGGCGATGGCCTGGCTCAGGGCTTGATGCAGGGGGCCGAGGCGGAACATCTGGGGGGTGTAGGCATGCCACAGGCCGGCGCGAGGCACCGTTCGCTCGACCTCGCCGTGCTCATCCGCCGCCTTCATGGTGTCGCGCACTGGCACGCCGAGAAGACCGCCGACGGGATGGCTCTCCAGCGTGGCGATGAGGCGATCTAGGTCCTCCCGCCGCAGGCAGGGACGGGCGGCATCGTGGACCAGTACCCAGTCGTCCTCCTGGGCCCGCCCGGCCAGGGCCTCCAGGGCGTTAAGTACCGAGTGGCAGCGCTCCGCCCCGCCCGGAACGCGCAGTATGGCGGGATGACGGGCGGAGGGCAGGCCGGCCCAGCGTTCATCCGTCGGGTCCAGGGCGACGGCGAGGCCGCGGATACGGGGATGGTCAAGGAAGAACCGCAGGCTGTGCTCCAGCACCGGCAGACCCGCCAGTTCGAGGTACTGCTTGGGGAGGGTCGCGCCCATGCGACGCCCGGCGCCAGCGGCGGGGATGACCGCCCAGCAGGGGATTTGCTTCACGGCTTTGGGGCCCCGGCCGGCGGCGCTGGTTTGCCCGCGGGCATACCCGCTGCCTTGTCCGCCGGTGAACTTGCCGATGTACCCGCTGGTTTACCCGCCGGCGCACCCGCCGATGTACCCGCTTGCTTGCCCGCCGGCGTACCCGCCGATGTACCCGCATGTTTGCCCGCTGGCTGGGCGGGCTTGGGTGCCACGACCGCGTTGGCGGCCGCCCGGCCCGGGGGGGTGGGCGCGGACCCCTCACCCTTGGCGCCCGGATCGGCCCCGCCCGCCAGGGGGGGGGCGGACTCGATGACCTGGAGAAAGAGCTCCCCCTCCTTGATCATGCCCAACTCGCTGCGGGCACGCTCCTCCAAGGCATCCAGCCCCTGACGCAGATCCTCGACCTCCGCCAGGAGGCGACGGTTGCGTTCCCGCAGTTTTTCGATTTCCGCCTCCTGGGCCTTGATCTCCCGCCGCAAGGCGGTAACTTCGGCCAGGCTGCCCTCCCCCACCCACAGGCGATACTGCAACCAGCCGAGCAGCAGCAGCAGGGCGACGACCAGGATGCGCACGCTGGGGCTCCTCAGCCGCGGCCAGGGGGCGTCACCAAGGGACGCGGCGCCGGCGGCATCAGAGCCAGCGGAAGGCGCCCCGACCGGCGTAGAGGGCCGTGGCCCCCAACTGATCCTCGATGCGCATCAATTGGTTGTACTTGGCGATGCGATCCGAGCGGGACAGGGAGCCGGTCTTGATCTGGCCGGCGCCGCTGGCCACCGCCAGGTCGGCGATGGTGGTGTCCTCGGTCTCACCTGAGCGGTGGGAGACCACGGCGGTGTAGCCGGCGGCGTGGGCCATGGCGATGGCCTCCAGGGTCTCGGTCAGGGTGCCGATCTGGTTGACCTTGATGAGGATGGAGTTGCCGATACCCTGGTCGATGCCCTCCCGCAAAATCCGGGTGTTGGTGACGAAGAGGTCGTCACCCACCAGTTGTACCTTGTCGCCCAGCCGCTCGGTGAGGCGCTTCCAGCCCGCCCAGTCGCCTTCCGCCAGCCCATCCTCGATGCTGAGGATGGGATACTTGGCGCACCAGTCCGCCAGCAGGTCGATCATGCCGTCGGAATCCAGCTTGCGGCCCTCGCCCTCCAGGTCGTAAACCCCATCCTGGTAGAACTCGGAGCTGGCCACGTCCAGGCCCAGGTAGATGTCGCTGCCCAGCTTGAAGCCGGCCTTGTCGATGGCGGCGATGATGGCCTCCACCGCCGCCTCGTTGGAGCTGAAATCCGGGGCGAAACCACCCTCGTCGCCCACCGCCGTGGACAGGCCGCGCTGGTGCAGCACCGCCTTGAGGGCATGGAAGACCTCGGCGCCATAACGCACCGCCTCGCGCAAGCTGCCGGCACCTACCGGCAGGATCATGAACTCCTGGAAGTCGACGCTGTTGTCCGCGTGCTGGCCGCCGTTGACGATGTTCATCATGGGTACCGGCAGGCGATAGGGGGCCTGGCCGAGGTAACGGTAGAGCGGCAGGGTCCGCTCCTGGGCGGCGGCGTGGGCCACGGCCATGGAGACGCCAAGGATGGCATTGGCCCCGAGGCGGCCCTTGTTGTCCGTGCCGTCCAGTTCGATCATCCGCCGGTCGATGGCGCCCTGGTCCGCGACCTCCATGCCCAGGACCGCCTGCTTCAGCTCGCCGGTGATATTGGCGACGGCCTTGCGCACCCCCTTGCCCAGGAAGCGGCTTTTGTCCCCATCCCGCAATTCCAGGGCCTCGCGGGAACCGGTGGAGGCGCCGGAGGGTACGTCGGCACGGCCATAGGCGCCGCCGGCGGTGATGACATCGCACTCGACGGTGGGGTTGCCGCGGGAATCCAGGATTTCGCGGGCACGTACCTCGACGATCTCGGACATGATGAAGCTCCCTGGGGGGGTTCGACCCCGATGGTGGACAAGTTGTTGTTCAGGACCGCGGCCGGACGCCAGCCGGGGCCGAGGGTCTGAGTCTAGGTCTGGGTCTGGGTCTGGGTCTGGGTCTGGCGTCAGATCTTCAGTTCCGGGAAACCGCGTGCCTTGACCACCCGGTCCAGTTCCAGCAGGGTCTCCAGCAATTCGCGCATCAGCCCCAGGGGCCAGGAATTGGGGCCATCGCTCAAGGCGCTGTCAGGGTCCGGATGGGTCTCGACGAAGAGGCCGGCGATGCCCGCCGCCACCGCCGCCCGCGCCAGCACGGGGACGAACTCACGCTGGCCGCCGGAGCTGTCCCCCCGCCCCCCTGGTAACTGGACGGAATGAGTGGCGTCGAAGACCACCGGGCAGCCGGTCTCGCGCATCACCGCCAGGGAGCGCATGTCGGCGACCA
>SBFV01000260.1 GCA_006227775.1 Gammaproteobacteria bacterium
TCAACACCATCCACAACCTGCGTTTCTACCAGACCTTGATGGCCCGGCTGCGCGCCGCCATCGAGGACGGACGGTTGGCGGATTTCGCTCGGGGCTTTCTGGCTACTTCACCCGAGCGCGGGGGATGTTAGGGTTCTCGGGGTTCACGGTCAGTTCGCAGCCAGCATAGGGATAGGCAAGGCGCGCAGGTAGCCTTCACCCCACCCCCCAGGCCCCCCCAGCCTCCTCCCGCCAGGGTAGGCGGAGTCAGATAACTGGCTGTTGCGCCAAGCCCCCTTCCTCCTTGTGGGGGAGGCGCGGGGAAAGGGATAAGTGAAATGATTGGGTTGCAAAGAGGGACCTATCACCCCGGAGCGGTCGCTGAGGGACCGGGGTGAGGGGAGGTTGGAGGCCGGATTGGCGCAAGTCCGGCTCGACCCGACCCCAGGCCGACTGGGCCAACTGGTCCATCTGGCCGACGGGCGGGCCCGGACGGATTAGCCGCAAGGGTCAGGCGGGCTTGTGATGCGACGGCAAATTTGGGGACAGCCTCTTTGCCTTCCATGGCATAATCCCGCGATCGTTTCTGACCCCGGCGTCGAACGGTGACGCCCTTCCCAGTCGAGGACCAACCATGAGCTTTTTCATCTCCGATGCCCTGGCCCAGGAGGCCGCTGGTGCCGCCCAGCAGGGCGATCCCCTGTTGAGCCTGCTCTTTCCCATCGGCCTGGTGGTGATTCTCTATTTCCTGATGATCCGGCCCCAGGTCAAGCGCCAGAAGGAGCACAAGAAGATGGTCGATGCCTTGGCCAAGGGGGATGAGATCGTCACCGCTGGCGGCATCGCGGGTCGCATCATCGACCTAGGCGACAATTTCGCCCTGGTGGAGGTTGCCGAGGGTGTTCAGGTCAAGATGCGCCGCGTCGCGGTGGAGTCCATTCTGCCCAAGGGTTCTCTCAAGGAACTCTAAAGCGCAAGGAACTCCAACCCGTTCTCCGGGTGCCGCACCTCGCTTATGGGATGGGCGCCCGCAGTGCATTCCCTTTCGCCCTGATGATCCTCGTAGCGGACCCGGGGACGCATCGCCTGGCCCGCCGTGATCCCCGCGAGACCCTATTCCCATGAATCGTTATCCCCTCTGGAAAAACCTGATGATCCTGGGCATCGTCCTGCTCGGCGTCATCCTGGCCTTACCTAACGTCTTTCCCCAGGACCCCTCCATCGAGGTCTCCGCCGCCCGCCGGGCCGAAATGACCGCGGGCAGCGCCGATGAGATCCGCGCCGCCCTGGAGAACGCCAAGGTTCCCTTCAAGCGCATCGACACCCTCGACAATGGCAAGCTTCTGGTTCGCTTCACCAGCTCTGGCGATCAATTGCGCGGCCAGGAGGCTATCGAGGGCACCCTGTCCGAGCGTTACCGCAGCGCCCTGACCTTGTCCACGGACCTGCCGGGCTGGGTCAGGGCCCTGGGCCTCAAGCCCATGACCCTGGGGCTCGACCTGCGGGGCGGCGTCTACGTCCTCATCGACGTCGACATGGAGGCGGCGGTGGATCAGGCCCTGGAGCGCTACGTCGAGGAGATCCGCACCCAACTGCGCGATGCCAAGGTGCGCTACACCACGGTCAGCCGGCTCCAGCATCAGGTGGTGGTCAAGTTCGCCGATGCCCAGGCCCGGGAGGCCGGCTATCAGATCATCGCCAAGGAGTTTGGCGACCTTAAGTTGGAGAACGTCGATCAGGGTGGGGATTACCTCATCACCCTGGCCATGACCCCCATGCAGGAAAAGCAACTGAAGGATTTCGCCCTCCAACAGAATGTCACCACCCTGCGTAACCGGGTCAACGCCTTGGGCGTGGCCGAACCCAACATCGCCCGCCAGGGTGAGCGTCGTATCGTCGTCCAGTTGCCCGGCGCCCAGGACCCCGGACGACTCAAGGAGATCCTTGGCGCCACCGCCACCCTGGAATACCGCCTGGTGGACACCGAACACAGCGTGGCCGACGCCGAGGCGGGCAAGGTGCCGGCGGCCAGCCGCCTCTACCGCGACCGCGACGGGCGGCCGGTGCTGCTTAAGCGCCGGGTCATCGTCACTGGCGACCAGATCACCGACGCCGCTTCCGGTTTCGACCCGCAGAGCGGGACCCCCATGGTCACCGTCGCCCTGGACGCCCCCGGCGGGCGGCGCATGTTCGACATGACCACGGAGAACGTGGGCAAGCCCATGGCAGTGGTCTTCATCGAGAACCGCACCATCACCAAGCAGGTGGACGGCAAGCCGGTCAAGCAGACCCAGAAGGTGGAGGAGGTGATCAGCGTCGCCACCATCCGCGAGCCCTTCGGGCGGCGCTTTCAGACCACCGGCCTCGACAGCTCGGAGGAGGCCCACAACCTGGCTCTGCTGTTGCGGGCCGGCGCCCTGGCCGCCCCCATCCAGATCGTCGAGGAGCGGACCGTCGGTCCCAGTCTGGGGCAGGACAACATCGACCAGGGCATGATGTCGGTCACCATCGGCTTCCTCGCCGTGGTGGTCTTCATGGGGGTCTATTACAGTTGGTTCGGCATGGTGGCCAACGTGGTGCTGCTGCTCAACCTGGTGCTGATCGTGGCCATCATGGGGCTCTTGGGGGCGACCCTGACCATGCCCGGTATCGCCGGCATGGTGCTGACCATCGGCATGGCGGTGGACGCCAACGTCCTTATCTTTGAGCGCATGCGCGAGGAAATCCGCAACGGCAACACGCCCCAGGCCTGTATCGCGGCGGGTTACGACAAGGCCCTCTCGGCCATCATCGACGGCAACGTCACCACCCTCATCGCCGCGGTGGTGCTGTTCAGCTTCGGTACCGGCCCCATCAAGGGCTTCGCGGTTACCCTCACCGTGGGCCTGATCGCCTCCATGTTCACCGCCATCACCTGCAGCCGCGCCATGATCAACTGGATCTGGGGTGGCAAACGGCTGAAGAGCCTGCCCGTCTGAGGAAGCCGCCATGCGCGAGATCAAGATCCCTTATATCGATTACATGGCTCAGCGCTGGAAGGCGCTGTATTTCTCCGGCGCCCTGATCCTCATCACCTTCGTCTCCCTGGCCATCCAGGGCCTCAATTTCGGCCTGGACTTCACCGGCGGCACCGTGATCGAGTTGGGCTATCAGGAGCCCGTGGAGACCGCTGAGGTCAGCAAGGCCCTGGAAGGGGTTGGCCTGACCGGCGTCACCGTGCAGTATTTCGGCAGCAACCGCGACATCCTGCTGCGCATTCCACCCAGCGGGGAGACCAGCAACGCGGCACTGAGTCAGAAGGTCTTCGACACCCTGGCGGCCGCCGCTGGCGGCAAGGTCGAGATGCGACGGGTGGAGTTCGTCGGCCCCCAGGTGGGTGAGGAGCTTACCGAACAGGGGGGCCTGGCCGTCCTCTATTCGGTGTTCGGCATCCTCATCTATGTCGCCCTGCGCTTCGAGTGGCGCTTCTCGGTAGGCGCGGTGGCCGCCACGGTGCATGACGCCATCATCGTCCTCGGCGTCTTCTCGATCTTCCAGTTGGATTTCGACCTCAACGTCCTGGCCTCGGTGCTGACCGTGGTGGGCTACTCCCTCAACGACACCATCGTTATCTTCGACCGGGTGCGGGAGAACTTCCGCAAGGTGCGCAAGGGTACCCCGCTGCAGATCATGAACCAGTCGGTCAACGAGACCATGTCCCGCACCATCATCACCGCCGGTACCGTCTTCCTGGTGGTGATCGCCCTCTATCTGTTTGGTGGCGAGACCCTGCGCGGCTTCTCCCTGGCCCTGCTCGTGGGCCTGATCTCCGGTACCTGGTCCACCATCTACATCGCCAGCAACGTGGCCATCCTGTTGGGCGTCAGCCCGGCCAACCTGGCGGTGCCCAAGAAGGAGGGGGAGGGCGCGGGGGCCCAGGTCTAGCCGGAAAGACCCCGCCTTTGGGCAGCGGTACCCCACAGGTTTTCTCGATGTTAGGGGTTTGGCGTGACCGGTCATGAACTCAACGCGAAAAACGCCACCGGAGTCTTTGATCGTCAAGGGGCGGAGAGACAGCCTGATGAAACCTAGGCCGACGCTACGGAGTCTCGCTTGGCAACCCTGATCCTCGTCGTCTATGCCTTTTTTCTGGCGGCCATACTCCTCTACAACCTGCTGCAACTGAATCTACTGTTCCATTACCTACGGCGGGGGAAAATCGTCCCCCCGCCGCCCCTGGACCCCGCCAGTTTGCCCCTGGTCACGATCCAGCTCCCCCTCTACAACGAGCCTTACGTCGCGGAACGGCTCATCGACAATATCCTCGCCCTGGACTATCCCCGGGACCGGTTCGAGGTCCAGGTGCTGGACGATTCCACCGATGGCACCACCGCCCTGTGCGAGCGCAAGGCCGCCCACTATCGGGCGCAGGGGTTCGATATCCAGGTCATTCATCGCACCGATCGCTGGGGTTACAAGGCTGGGGCCCTGGCCGACGGGCTCCCGCGCGCCAAGGGCGAATTCATCGCCGTCTTCGACGCGGATTTTCTACCCAATCCCCAGTTCCTGCGCCGGACCCTGGGGTACTTTCAGCACCCGAAAGTTGGCGTGGTCCAGACCCGCTGGACTCATCTCAACGAGGATTATTCCCTCTTCGCCAAATTGCAGGCCCTGCAACTCAATGTCCACTTCACCATCGAGCAGATGGGGCGCAGGGCCGGACACCACTTTCTCCAGTTCAACGGCACCGCCGGCATCTGGCGCAAGTCGGCCATCGCCGACGCGGGCGGTTGGCGGGCGGACACCCTCACCGAGGATCTGGATCTGAGCTATCGCGCCCAGATGCGGGGCTGGGAGATCGTCTATCTGGAGGACGTGGAGGCCCCGGCGGAATTGCCGGTGGAGATGAATGGCATCAAGTCCCAGCAGTTCCGCTGGATGAAGGGCGGCGCCGAGAATGCCCGCCTGCTCACGCCCCTCGTCCTTAAGGCCGATATCCCCCTCTCCACCCGACTCCACGCCATGGCCCATCTCCTGAACAGCTCGGTCTTCCTCGCGGTGCTGATGATCGCCCTGACGAGCGTCGCCCTGGTGCCTGTCATGGATCGGTATGGCGCCTACACCGGATTCCTCTCCCTTTCCCTGCTCGGCCTGGTGGGCGTGGCCACGGTCTATTTTGTCGCCAATCTGCGCCTCCTGCCCCGCCCCCGCACCCTCAGGCAGGTCCTGGCCCTCATCTTCTATTTTCCCCTGCTGCTCACCCTGTCCATGGGGCTGAGCTTCCACAATTCCGTGGCGGTCATCGAGGGCCTGCTGGGCATCAAATCCTCCTTCGTCCGCACCCCCAAGTTCAACATCGTTGGGCAGCAACGGGGCAAGACGGATCGCCGCCAGCGCAATCCCATCGGTAAATCACTGATTATCGAGGGTCTCCTTACCTTATTGTTTGCCAGTGCCCTCGTGATCGCGGTTTCGCTCCAGAGCTATGGCTTCTTCATCTTCCACCTGATGCTGGCGATCGGCTTTGGCGCCATCTTCGTCGCCTCCTGGCGGGAACGCTAGACCTGGCTGGGTTGGCACCCTACCGTAACCACCTCATCAACCCGCCGATCAGGTGGGTCGGACGAACGGCGAACGCCCCGCATCAGCCCACCAGGGCGCGCCACTCGCGACTGAATTCGACTGTGATGAGATGGATGCGCTGACCCGCGCCCCTATGCTGGTAGGCGTAAACCCTTGTCCTTGATCCGCGCCGGGGCACGGCCCTCGGAGGCGGCCTCCACCAGCTTGAACTCGATCAGATGGATTTGGCCATTCGAGCACAGGGTCAGGTCCAGCCTGCCGGCGTTGCTGCTCTCGTCCGGCATCAGGTACGGTCACCCTGACCCCTAGAGGTAATTTATGCGGTGCCAGCTTGACGGTGGGGGTTGGAGTGCAATAATTAACTCAGGTGCTTGTAAAGGGTATTAGGGATCTAGCGAGCCAGTCCTCTTCAAGGACTTTAAATTGAGCCACTTATACCAAAGCGCCATTAGGGCGATGGCACCTGCGGTAACCAAGACAAAGGGGTGTTTTATATCAATATCGGACTGGTACGGCCAAAGGCCAGGCCCGATCCACCATCAAGGTTATTACCATGCATCAGAAATTATGTTTAGTGGCGGTGGTAGGTGCTGTCTTCATGTGCACTTCTAGTGTAATAGTGGCAGCAAATCAGGCTGTTGTCGGTAAAGGTGAATACCTCACTAACTGTGCCAGTTGCCATGGAACAACGGGTACTGGTGGTGGACCAGTGGCGGCGTCGCTGAATATCAAGGTAACTGATCTGACGCAACTGGCAAAAAACAATGGTGGCGAGTTCCCATCGGCCAGAGTGTATACCGTTATTGATGGCAGAGACGAAGTTCAGGGACATGGTTCCCGCGATATGCCGGTGTGGGGTGATGACTATTTGGCCAAAACATCCCGGGACGAACCGATCGCTAACCGCGAGGAATCCGTAAGTAAGCGTATTCACGCATTGGTGGATTATTTGAAGGCAATCCAAGCCAAGTAAGCCACAGCGGCTTTGCTACAGTCCCAAAGGGGGCTTGGTACTCGATAGCAAGCCCCGTGGGTGGTCGTTCATAACTCCTCTCCCAAGAGCCAACAGCCGGACCTTTACCGTGCAAATCGGAAAAGGGTGATCAGTGCCTTGATCAAGGGTTGATTAAGGTGGCCGACGGTTTGATGGCGTAGCCCGCAGGCACGTGGGAGGTCCGCTTTCGTTCATGAACAGGGATTGACGACCAGCCCGTTGACCGCGGCAAATCACGCGTGTTGCGGATCGCTAGGGTCAAGCCCGTGGCAAGGGCGACGGCGTCAATCTGGGTATCCTCGACGCCAAGTGGCTCTTTCCTTCACTCAGTCAGCTAGTTAGCCAGGAAGCGCGATGACTCCGGACGACTTTATCCGCAAATGGGATGGCGTAGCCCTGCGAGAGAAACAAGCCTCCCAGGAACACTTCCTCGACCTCTGCGCCCTGGTCGGCGTCGACAGCCCGGCCAAGGCCGATCCCCAGGGGGACTGGTTCTGCTTCGAGAA
>SBFV01000217.1 GCA_006227775.1 Gammaproteobacteria bacterium
ACCCCCGCTCGCCCCAGCGGCGGGCCGCGTCGGACCCGTTCCTGGCCCTGGCGAGGCATCTAGCGGGACCTGAGCCGCTTGGGGGGTCCGCTTGGCCTCCGTGGTGGATTGGGGCGGGCGCGGAGGTGATGGCTCCGCTGGCTTGGACGTGGGCTTTGGGGTGGACTTGGGAGTGGGCGTGGGTTTCGGTTGGGGGGTTGACTTGGGCTTCGCCTGTGATGGCGCGATTGGTTTGGGCTTCGCTTCCGGCGGGGGGGTTGGTTTGTCCTCGACCACGGAGGGGCTGACAAGGGGTTCAGGCATCGCCCGGGGAGGGGGTGGCTGTTCGGCCGGCCGCACCGGAGCGGGTTCCGGCTCCGCGAGTGGCGCCGCCTCTGCGGCGGGTGGAGCGGGTGGGGCCGGGGCGGTATCCGGCGCGGAGGGGGTGACGGGGGTCAGGCCGCCGCCCGTGGGGGCGAACAGGGCCAATTCCAGTTCCAGCCCGGCCTCCACGCCGGCCTCCAGGGTTGGCGGCTGGCGCTGCAGCAGGAGGTACAGACCCAAGCCATGCACCAGGGCCGATACCAGAATGCCAAGCCCGATACAGGATCCGCACGAGCGACTGGGCATCAGCTACCTCAGGACCGGCGGGTCAGGATGCTCACCCGTTCCAGCCCCTTCGCCTTGAGGAGATCGATGACGCCGACGAAGGCCTCGAAGCGGGCCTGGGCATCCACCCGCAGGACAAAGGGGGTGTTCGTGCCCAGGACGGCCAGTCGCGGTTCCAGGCTGGCCAGGCCCGTGGGCCCGGCCCCCAGCCCCTCGCCGGCCCAGAACAGCCGGCCCTCCGCGTCGATGGCGATCTCGATAGGCGGGGTCTCCGCCGAGGCGGGCTGGGCGTCGGCCACGGGCAGACGGATGGGCAGGCGCCCTTCGACGATGAAGGTGGCGGTGGTCAGGACGATGGCCAGCAGCACCAGCATGACGTCGATGAAGGGGATGACGTTGATCTGATCCATGCGTTTCATCGCGACCCCCCTCAAGCACCCGCGTGCTGGCCCCAGCGGGCCTTGAGGATATCTACCCGGCGCAGCAGGGCGTTATAGAAGACGATGGAGGGCATGGCCACCAGCAGGCCAAAGGCGGTGGCCTTGAGGGCCAGGGCCAGCCCAACCATGATCGTGGAGGTCTCGATGGCCCCGCCCTGGCCGATGTCGTGAAAGGTGATGAGGATGCCGAGCACGGTGCCGAGCAGGCCGACGTAAGGGGCATTGGCGCCGACGCTGGCGATCACCGTCAGGTGGCGGGTCAGGGCGATCTCCAGGTCCTCCAGCCGGTCGAAGGCCCCCAGGTCCACCCGGGCGAAATAGAGGTAGCGCTCCAACGTCAGCGCCAGGGTGAGAAAGCTCATGAAGCCGAGGAGCCCGTACAAGCCGGCGTCCAGATAGGTCTTGAGCAACTCCACGGTGATTCTCTCCAATTGTTCGCCAGGTAGCTGACGATGGCCCGATGACTGATTAGTGTAGACCTTGATCCTGGCCTGTGGTCTGGAGAGTGGGAAAGCCACCTTCGCGGTTTTGCCTGGCACCCCGCGACGCCGGAAACTACAGGGCGTCGGGTATACAATCCCGGCCGTCCCTTGCCGCCGCCACTCTCATCCGTCCCCATGATCGACTCCTTGACCCGCGTCATCCAGGCTTCCCTGCTGCAGTTGCGCTGGCTGTCGGTGACTGCCATGGTGCTGGGTGCACTGGTGAGCCCCCTGCTCCTGGGTCCCTCAGATCTCATGATCCGCTTGCTGGTATATGCGGGGGTCGTCAGCCTGGTCAATCTGGGCTTCCAGTTGGCGGACAGTACGCTGGGTGCCGCCGAGGCCCCGCGCTTCTTTTCCCCCTGCGTCCAGTTGAGCTTCGACCTCCTGGCCTGGGGGGGCTACATCTTCCTCTCCGGGGGGGCGACCAACCCGTTGATCTCCCTCTTCCTGCCCCTGGTGGCCATCGGCGCCCTGATCCTGACGCCCCGTCAGGCCTGGCTGCTGGCCCTGGGCGCCATCCTGATCTACTCCTTCCTCTGGTACTTCTACGTCCCTCTGCACATCGCCGACTTTGCCAGGGCCGGGACCCTGCACCTGTTCGGCATGTGGCTGGTCTTCGCCCTGTCGGCGGTGCTGGTGGTCGGGTTCATCCTGCAACTCTCCAGCGGTATCCGCCGCCGCGATCGGGAATTGACCGCGGCCCGCGAGCAGGCGATCCGCGATGATTGGCTGATCACCCTGGGCAGCCAGGCCGCCGGGGCGGCCCATGAACTGGGCACCCCCCTGGCCAGCCTCAACGTCCTGGCCGATGACCTGCTGGACGACGGTCGCCTGCCCCCGGCACTGGCCGCCGACGTCCAGGCGATGAAGACCGAGATCCGGCGTTGCAAGGAGACCCTGAGCCAACTGACGGCCCGGGCGGCTCAGGCCCTGGTCGGTCAGGCGCCGACCCAGCCGGCGGTTGACTGGCTGCGGCGCCTGCTTGAGGTCTGGCAGAGCCGCCATCCCGCCCTGGCGGTGGCCTGGAATCTGGGTCGGAACCTGAACGACCACCTCCTGCCGGCTGATGTCGCCCTGGAGCAAGCCCTGACCCATCTGCTCGACAATGCCCGCAAGGCCGGGGCCAGCCGCATCCAGGTGCGGGCGGACGTCGAGCGGGACTGGCTGGTGGTGGGCATCCAGGACGATGGTCGGGGCATGCCGCCGGCGGCCCTGGACGCCTTCGCCCGGCGCCAACCCCCGGACTCGGCCGGGGGCCTGGGCGTCGGCCTGCTCCTCGGGCGGGCGGCGATCGAGCGCCGGGGTGGCAGCCTGACCTTCAACGCAGTGGGTGGCGGATCGGCCGAAGGTCGGGGGACCCTCGTCGAACTGCGCCTGCCACTGGCGGCAACCGCCACTGACGATGAGGCGCCACCCACGCACAGCACCGAGGTTCGCCATGGCGGCTGAGGCCGGACCAGTGCTTCTGACCCTGGTCCGCCATGGGCGACGAGGCCAGGTATCCACTCCTCAGCGAGGTTGACCATGTATGCTGAGGCTCGACATACGTTTCTGAACGAGGTCGGTCATGGGTGCTGAGACCAGGCATCTGCTCCTGATCGACGACGACGAGGCCTTCCGCGCGGTGCTTGCCCGGTCCCTGACGCGTCGGGGCTTTCAGGTCACGGCCGCCGCCGGGCCCGAGGAGGCCCTGGCCTGCTGCGGGGACCAGCCGCCGGCGTACGTCGTTCTCGACCTCAACCTCGCCGGCCAATCGGGCCTCAACCTGATCCAGCCGCTCTTGGCCCTGGCCCCCGCGACGCGCATCCTGATCCTCACCGGCTACGCCAGCATCCCCACCGTGGTCAGCGCCATGAAGCTCGGCGCCGTCCACTACCTGGCCAAGCCGGCGGACGTGGCGGATATCCTGCGCGCCTTGCGGGAGGAGGCCCCGGACCCGAGCGCCGCCGAGCCCGCGCCCGACCAGCGCCTGAGCGTCCGCCACCTGGAATGGGAGTACATCCAGCGCACCCTGGACGAGCACGGCGGCAACGTCACCGCCACCGCCCGCGCCCTGGGCATGCACCGCCGCACCCTGCAACGCAAGTTGGGCAAGCGCCGGCCCGCGGCCTCCCCGCCAGGGCCCTATTCCTGAGCTACCGGCGCTCAGCTCCCGCTCAGAACTTGACGTTCAACCCGACATAGAAGGATCGTCCCATGCCGGGCACCGCGGTACCCCAGGCCAGGGTGCCGTCGGTGGGGTTGAGGGCCATGGTCCGGCCCTGCCCGAGATAGGCGCCGCCCATGGGCAGGTAGTACATGCGATCAAAGAGGTTTTCGATGCCGAAGTCGATGCGCACCTTGGGCCAGGCATAGCTGCCGCGCAGGTTGAACAGGGTATAGCCCGGGGTCTCGATCTCGTTGCGAACCTCCGACAGGTCATCCTTGCTATCGACCATGACCACCTCGATGCCATTGTCCCAGCCACCCAGTTGCTGGGTCAGGGTCAGGGTCAGGTTGAGGGGCATGATGTTGTAGAGGCCGTCGTTGGTGTCCAGGTTCTCGCCCTTGGTGTAGTTCAGCAGGCCCTTGAGGCCGAAGCGGCCATAGTCGCTCTTGAACAGGGGCAGCTTGCCATTGAGGTCGATACCGTAGAGCTGGGCCTCCTGGTTGGCGTACTGGAGGATGTTGAACTGGTCGGGCTTCCAGATAGCGCCGGGGAAGGGGATGGCGTCGATATAGTCGGTGACGTAGGTGTAATAGGGCGTCGCCTTGAGTTCCCAGTCACCTGCCGTGTCCTGCCAGGCGAAGGTCAGGGAGAAGGTGTTGGCCTGCTCCGGCTTGAGGTCGATGTCACCAACGTAGCCGTTGCCATCGCCCACGCTGTTGTTCATGGCCGCGGCCATGGACCAACTCGACCAGGTGTAACGCTCGTAGAGATTGGGCGAGCGCACTAGGTGGGCATAGCCGAATTCCAACTGCTTGGTGGCGTCGAATTCGTAACGGGCCAGGGCAGTGAAGTTTAGATTGTTGTCGGTCTGCTGGCGGTCCAGGGCATTGAAGGCGTTCGCTTCAGCGTACTGGTTGCCGGGGGCGCTGGGGGTGATGTTGTAGCCCCGCACGTCGCCGGTATCCATCTCGACCTGCTCGAAGCGCAGGCCGACCTGGGTCAGCCACTGGGGCATGGGCCGCGCCTCCCATTCGCCGAACAGGGCCAGACGGTCACGCTGACCGTCGTTGATGTTCCAGAAGGTGCCGGGCCACATGTTGGCCCCGGAGGGTGACCACCAGTCGTCGAGGTTATAGCCCTGATATTCCGCGCCCAGCCGCAGCAGATGGATGGCGCTGAGATCGATGTCCGCTTGCAGACTGGCGCCCACGGTATTGCTCTCGGTGTTCATTGGCATGCCGGCGGCGCAGGTGGGGCCGATCGGGGAGCAGGGGATGCCAACGACGGACTTCATGCCCGTACCACCCGGGCCTGACGCGGTGCCATACCAGAAGCGCTTGTCGGGTCCGAAGTCCATGAAGTGATCCACGTCTTCGTAGTAGACCTGGGCCTTGAGGTTGCCCCAGGTGAAGTCGCCGGTGTAGATGAGATTGAAGTTCTTCTCCTCGTTGCCGAGCATGTCCATGCGCTGATTGGGGAAGAGCTCTTCGGGGATGTCCTGGTAACCGATCTGGGCCTCGATGAGGTGGCCGCCAGTCTTCCAGGCCAGATCCAGGTTTTGGTTGCGGCTGTCGTAGGCCGTGGAACCGACCACGTCCAGGGGCAGGGTGTGGTTGAGGCGGCCCGTAGCCGTGGAGGTCTTGAAGTCGCCACCGGCCTGGTAATTCCGCGACTTGGCCACCGCGCCTTGGTAGCGGATGCTCAGGCTGTCGGTGGCGGCGCTGACGCTGAGGTTGGCGTTGTAGCCGTCGCCGTTGCTTTGGTAATAACCGCCGACCTCGCCCTTGAGCAGGTACTTTTCGCCCGGGACGGCGAATTCCGGCGGCGGGGACTCGGCGATGATACTGCCCCCAATGCTATCCCCCGCCAGGCTCACCGGCACGATGCCAGCATAGACCTTGAGTGACCCGACCGCCGAGGGGTCGAGATAGGACAGGGGCGGGTTCATGTGATTGGGACAGGAGGCCACCAGGTCCTGGCCATCGACCTTGACCCGCACCCGGTCATCGGCCAGACCATGCAGGGCGGGCAGGCTGGAGACGCCGCCGGCGCCGTAGAGGCTGACGCCTGGCACCTGCAGGAGCAGCCGGGCGGTATCGCTGGTACCCACGCGCGCCGCCTCCAGCTCCCGGCCACTGACCAGGCTGGAACCGGGGAAGGCCTCGGGCTGCTGGGCGCTGACGACAATCTCGCTCAGCTCGGTGGCGGTCTCGGCGTCGGCGGGATGCCAGGCGCCAGCGATCAAGCAAGCCAAAGCCACGGCGGTGGTCAAGGGGTGAAGGCGATGCCCCATGGAGTGCTCCCTTTATCAGTTGATTAGCAACTGATAATTATCAAGGATCACCCCAAGGGTCAGGGATGCGACAAATTGTCGCGGCTGAGGCAGGTAAGGACGTCGCGAAAAATGGTGGAGGGGTGGTGTCGCGGCGGGGATGGAATCGCGCTGGGGATGACCTGGCCCATGGCCAGTCATCCCATCGCGCCCTTACCTGCTCTGTGTAGACTCGTGACCCCTCGGCTCAGAAGGAGCTGAGAGCGGAGTACAACGGAAAGCTAGACCGGCTCCCTGGCAGAGCCGGGGCGTCACTGCGGATCAGGGGGTAGTGGGCGGGGGCAAACCCTGACCGCAGGGGCCAAGACCCCGGCCGCCTCCCCCACCCCAGCCGGGTCCCCGGCCACCAAAGCCCCGGCCTTGCATCATCTGCGCATGCCGCTCACGCTGCTCGGGGGTCAGGATGGCATCCACCTGGGCCTGCATGGACTGCCGCATGGCCTGACGCCGCGACTGCTGATCCTTGAAGATCTCCCTGAGCTGGTCCTGTTGTCCTGGGCTGAGCCCGAGCATGGTCGTCATGCGCTCGACCCGAAAGTCGACGTCCGCCCCGGGCCCACCCCACCCGGCTCCCTGGCCAGGGCCATAACCGCCCCAGGGTTGGGCCAGAGCGGTCGTCGCGATCGCCATCAAACCGATGGCACTGGCGCTGAGCAATTTGTTCATGATCTTTCTCCACTGGTTACTGCAGGGCCTTGCCCAACTGGCAAGAGCCGCGGGAATCGGCCAGGCCCCCACCCTATTCCGCGGAGACCTGGAGCTCTTCCTTAACCATAAGCTTAGCCCTCCCTCATGCAAGGGCCATGCAGCAAGCGGGGAAATAAAGTGCACATGACTGATACCCGAGCGCAGGCCGAACTGTTGCGATCCCGTCAAGATGAAATCGCCCATGCGCCGGCGCGCATCGACCAAACCCTGTAGATAGGAAAACAAGGCCGGACAACGCTGCGCCTCGTCAATCACCGCGCCTTCCAGAAAGAGCGCCAAAAAGCCGCGGGGGTCACGCAGGGCATATTCCAGCTCTTCCGGGTCTTCCACAGATAGAA
>SBFV01000439.1 GCA_006227775.1 Gammaproteobacteria bacterium
GGCCGGCTGGCGCACCGAGCCCGGCCCCTTCTTCCAGCTCGCGGACCTGGTCGTCTTCCCCTCCCTGGAGGAGGAGACCCTGGGCAACGTCATCCTCGAGGCCTGGACCTGGGGCAAGCCTCTGGTCACGTCCCGCTTTCGCGGCGCGCGGGAGATCGCCCGCCACGGTGAGGATGTCTGGTGCGTCCCCTGCGATGATGACCAGGCCCTGGCCGCGGGCATCAGGGAGGTCCTGGCTGACGATACCCTGCGCCGGGATCTGGCCCGGGCGGGACAGACCCGGGTCCAGGCCGAGTTCGCCCGGGGGCCCATCATGGCGCGCTATCTGGAACTCTACCGCCAGCTCGCCAGCGGCGGGCCCTGAGCCGCGTACTCCTACCATGCCACCCCGCGTTTCCATCCTCATGTACCACCAGGTGGGGGAGTTTCCGCCCATGCGGACGCACCGCGCCAACTATTGCGACCATCGGCGCTTCGACCGCCAGATGGGGTTGCTGCATGCCCTGGGCTGGACCGTTCTGGACCTGGATCAGGCCCTGGCTGGCCTGCGTGGCGAGCGGCCCTTGCCGGCCCGCTCCGTGGTCCTGACCTTCGACGATGGCTACGACAACTTCGCCGACTTTGCCCTGCCGGTCCTGGCCCGCCATGGCTTCACCGCCACCGTCTATGCCATCAGCGGCTGGCTGGGCCAGCGGATCCAGTGGTATGGCGACGAGCCTGGACGTCCCCGGCCTCGGCTGATGGATGCCGCCCAATTGCGGGAGATCCAGGCCGCCGGCATGACGGTTGGCTCCCACACGGTCACCCATGCCCACCTGGCCGCGATCGACCCCGCCGCTCAGTTGCGGGAGGTCCGCGACAGCAGGCTGGCCCTGGAGGATCTGCTGGGGAAGCCGGTGCGCCACCTTTGCTATCCCTTCGGCAGCTTCAACCTGGAGGCGGTCCACGCCGCGGGCGCCGCCGGATATGTCAGCGCCACCACTTGCCTGCGTGGGGCGGCCACGCCCGGGGACCATCCCCTGGCCTTGCCACGCAAGGCCATCTCCTTTGGCGACAGCCTGTGGGGCTTCGCCTGGAAGTTGGGCTTCAAGCATGCCCCCAAGCCCGAACTCACCGCCTGGCGCCAGCGCCTGGCCCCGACGCTAGCGCGACAACGGGACGCCCACCCTTGATCCGGCTCTACAGCCTGCTGCTCTACCTGCTCTTGCCCATCGCCCTGCTGCGGCTCCTCTGGCGCGGTCGGCGTGCTCCGGCGTATCGCCGCCGCTGGGGCGAGCGACTGGGCTTCTATGGCAACCGCCCCATGGCCGCCGGGCTCTGGATCCACGCCGTCTCGGTGGGGGAGACTCAGGCCGCCGCGCCACTCATCAAGCATTTCCTCGATCAGCACCCCGACCTCGGCGTCATGGTGACCACCACGACGCCGACGGGCTCCGAGCGCCTGCGCGCCCTATTCGAGGACCGGGTGCGGCACGTCTATGTGCCCTACGATCTCCCCCTGATCCTGAGCCGCTTTCTCGACCGCGTCCGTCCGCGGCTGGTGTTGGTGATGGAGACGGAGATCTGGCCCAATCTGCTACGGGTCTGCGCGGGTCGGGGCATACCGGTGATCCTGGGCAACGCCCGGCTGTCAGCCGCTTCGGCCCGCGGCTATGCCCGCCTGGGGGCCTTCGCGCGGGAAACCTTCGCCCGCCTGTCTCTGGTGGCGGCCCAGGCCGAGGCGGATGCCCAGCGCTTCATCGAGCTGGGCGTGCCGGCGGAGCGGGTCAGGGTGACGGGCAGCATCAAGTTCGATCTCCGCCAGCCCGCCAGCCTGGAGGACAAGGCGGAGGCCATGCGCCGCCTCTGGGGCAGCGACCGGCCCGTATGGGTGGCGGGCAGCACCCACGAGGGGGAGGAGGAACCCTTGCTCGCGGCCCATCGCCGCATCCGGGAAGCGCTGCCCCAGGCCCTGCTGGTGCTGGTACCCCGGCACCCGGAGCGCTTCGACCGGGTCGCCGCCCTGGCCGCGCGTCAGGGCATGCCTGCGGTGCGTCGCTCTTCCGGCGTCGTCTGCGGGCCGAAGGAGGCCGTTTTCCTTGGCGACACCATGGGGGAGTTACCGGTGCTGATCGCCGCGGCCGATGCCGCCTTCATCGGTGGCAGCCTGGTGCCGGTGGGGGGACACAACCTGCTGGAAGCGGCGGCGGTCGGGGTCCCGGTAGCCATCGGTCCCCACGCCTTCAACTTTGCCGCGATCACCCGCCTGCTGGTGGAAGAAGGCGCGGCGGTGCAGGTGGCGGATGCCGAGGCCCTGATCCCCGTCATGATCGATTGGCTGAGCGACGCGGCGACCCGTGCCCGCATCGGCGAGCAGGGCCGCCAGGTCGTGGCGCGGAATCGCGGCGCCTTGGAGCGTTTGCTCGCGCTGGTGGAGGCCTGGCTGCCCCCTCCTGCCTAGGGACAGCCGGGCCCGGCTTGGGACTCAGAAGACGAACCGCTCCGGCTCCGGGGCCTTGGCCAGGGCGGGGACGGAGGTCTCGAACAGGGATTTGCGGTTGAAACCCTCGGGTCCATGGGTGATCAGGCTGGCCACCATGGCCGGGTCCTCGCCGAGGATGGCGAAGAGGCGGCCATGGGGGGCAAGCTGGGACACCAGCCCGGCGAGGGCGCCGGCATCGGGGAGGGAGCCGGTGATGGCGATGACATCGAAGGGCCCACCGTCGATGTGACCGGCGAGGCCATCACCCACGCGGATCTCCAGGCGGCGGTGGTCGGTGTCCGCCAGGTTCTGGCGGGCCAGGACGGCCAGCTCGGGCTCGATCTCCAAGCTGATGACGGCGCCGCCCAGGTGATTGAGGCAGGCGGTGACATAGCCGCTGCCGGTGCCGATCTCCAGGATGCGGTCGTCCGGGCCGATGCTCAGGGCCTGGAGCATGCGGGCGACCACCCTGGGGGCGAGCATGACCTGGCCATGCCCCAGAGGGATCTCGATATCGGCATAGGCCAGGCCGCGATAGGCCGCGGGGACGAAGCGCTCCCGGGGGATGGCGGCCAGGGTCTCCAGCACCCGGTCGTCGATGACGCCCCAGGGGCGGATCTGCTGCTGGATCATGTTGAAGCGGGCGGTTTCGAGGCTGGTATCCATCGCGGGTCCTGTTTTGAGTATGGCCGGGAGGGCTGGCTGGAGAGGGATCCGCCGAGCAGGGGCAAGCAGCGTCCCCAGGAGCGGCAAGGCGCGTCAAGACTACGGAATTCCGCCCCTCTGGGCAAGCCAGCGCCAGCAGCCAGAGTCGGAAGTCTGGCCCGGCAGCCAGGGCCAGCCGCGTGGCTGAGAACATGCGCTCCAGTGCCCCAGCGACTCCAGCATCGGGTCCGGTGGTCGGAGCGCGTGAACCCCCGGGCACTCCTTCTCGCGATGCGCCCAGGTTCAGGCGGCGGCATAAAGCGCCAGGGGGAAGCTCTCCGTGATCAGGATGACGGGCTGGCCGGCGATGAAGATGCGGTAGGTGCGATAGACCCGCTCCTCGCAGGGGTCGGATTGGTCGCACGGGGCGGGTTGGTCGATACCGATCTCCAGGACCTCCCGATAGCTCTCAAGCCCGCTATCGCGGATGAGGACGCCGATGCCGATCTCCCGGTCGATCAGGCGCTGGCGGAAGTTTGCCGGGATCAGGTCGGCGCGGATGACGGAGAAGGCGTCGGCATAGGTGCGTCCACTGTCGGTTCCAATCAGATGGGCCAGACGGATCAGGACCCGCTCCCCCGACGGGACCTCCAGCCAGTCCACGGGGCGCTCCACGGTCCAGAAATCCTGCTCCAGGGTTCGCACCTCCACCGGCTCCCAGAAATAAGCCTCGAGGATCTTGGTAACGGTGCCATCGGTGACCAGCAGAGCGCGGAGGAAGGGCGGCAACTCCACCAAGGGCAGTCGCCGGCCCTGCTCGCCGGTCAGGGAACCGTCGCGCAGAAAGCCCTCGGAACGGAAACAGGAGGCCCCCTCCATCGGGACGGTTTTGTCGTAATAGCGCGCGACCACGGCGGGGAAGGACGATCAGAGGATGGGATGGGCCGGGGATTATAGCCGGGAGCGCCCTTCCCAGTGCGATCATGGGGCCGATTATCGGCGTAGGCGTTCATCCAGGACCCTGGATGCCGTGAAGAAACGGGATCGCTTCTGCAGCCGTCAGAGGAGCAAGCGGCGGATATCGCTCAGCAATTCGCCCAGCAGGCGGGTGAAACGCGCCCCGTCGGCGCCGTCGATGACGCGATGGTCGTAGGAGAGCGATATGGGCAACATCATGCGGGGGCTGAAGTCCCCACCGTTCCAGATGGGTTTCATCTCGGCGCGGGAGACGCCGAGGATGGCTACCTCGGGGGCGTTGACGATGGGGGTGAAGGCGGTGCCACCGATGCCTCCCAGGCTGGAGACGGAGAAGCAGCCGCCTTGCATGTCCGCTGGCAGGAGCTTGCCCTCCCGGGCCTTCTGGCTCAGATCCGCCAGTTCCCGGGCCAGGTCGTAGAGGCCCTTGCGGTCCACGTCCCGCACCACCGGGACCACTAGCCCCTTGGGGGTATCCACCGCCACGCCGATGTGGGTGTAGTGCTTCATCACCAGCCCCTCGCCATCGAGGGTGAGGGATGCCTTGAATGTCGGCATAAGTTCCAGTGCCCGTGCCAGGGCCTTGAGCAGGAAAGGCAACAGGGTGAGCTTGACCCCCTCGGCCAAGGCCGCGGGTTGCCGTGCCTTGCGGAAGACCTCCAGCTCGGTGATGTCCGCCTCGTCGAATTGAGTGACATGGGGCACCGTCAGCCAAGCGCGGTGGAGGTGGCGTCCACTCAGTTTCTGGATGCGGGACAGTTCCCGTATCTCCACGGGGCCGAACCGGGCGAAATCCACTTCTGGCGCGGGGGGCAGGGCAAAGGGCAGGGCGGTAGCGGTGGGCGCGCGAGCACCCTGGGTCAGGGCCTGCTTGACGTAGCCTTGGACGTCTTCCTTGAGAATGCGGTCCTTGGGCCCCGAGCCCTTGACGAAGGTGAGATCGACGCCAAGCTCCCGCGCGAAACGGCGCACCGTGGGACTGGCGTGGGCCTTGCGCCCCTTGGCCAGGGCGGCCAGCTCTGCGGGGCGGGGGAGGACCGGGGCGAGGCGGAATTCCGCCTCGCCCGGGGCACGGATGGATCTGGCCGCCGGCGGCGGAGCGGTTTCCACCTCAAGGGTGGAAGTCATAGCCTTGGTCGCGGTTAAGTCCCCTGCCTGGCTGGTTGGCCCGGAGGTCGTTGCGTCCGTCCCGCTTACCGGCATGCCTTCCGCCGTGCCTTCCGCCATGCCGGCCTCGTCCCGCTCCAGCAGCAGGATCAGGTCCCCCCGATTCAGTTTCTGGCCGACCGCGACCTTGACCGCCGTAACCCTCCCGGCGGCCGGGGAGGGAATATCCATCGTCGCCTTGTCGCTCTCCAGGGTGAGCAGGGACTGCTCGGGCGCCACCCGGTCACCCGGGGCCACCAAGACCTCGATGATTTCAACATCGGCGAAATCGCCAATGTCCGGTAGGGTCACTTCTTGCATTGTTGCCACGTCGATTGTTCTCCAGGCCGCGATGGCGTAGGGATCAGGTGCTGGTGGAGCTTGGGACCCCGTCAGACCGTCGCCGGATTGGGCTTGTCCGGGTCGATGCGGTACTTGTCAATGGCCTCGCGCACCCGGCTGGCGGGGATCTCGCCCTCGTCCGCCAGGGCCTTGAGGGCCGCGACCACAACGTACCAGCGGTTGACCTCGAAGAAACGGCGCAACTGACTGCGCATATCGCTGCGGCCGAAGCCGTCGGTGCCCAGTACCACGTAGGGCTGGGCCAGATAGGGGCGGATCTGTTCGGCGTAGGAACGGACGTAATCCGTCGCCGCCACGACCGGTCCGGGGGCGCCGGCCAGTTGCTGGCTGACGTAGCTTTGGCGGGGGGGCGCCGTCGGGTGGAGCATGTTCCAGCGCTCGGTGGCGATGCCGTCTCGCTTGAGCTCACTGAAGCTGGTGACGCTCCAGACATCGGCGCGGACGCCGAAGTCCGTCTCCAGCAGCGCCGCCGCCGCCAGGACCTCCCGCAGAATGGCGCCGGCACCGAGCAATTGGACCCGTGGTTCAGCCCCCGCCATGTCCTGGAGCGCCGTCGTCCCAGCCCGCGGATCAGCGGGACGGTTCGGGGGGTCGTCGCCCGCCAGCCGTCCCGGGCTGGTACCGACCGGACTCGTTCCAACGATTGGCGCCTGCGGCGCATGCTCGGTCCCCGTGGCCATCTCGACCGCATTCGCGCCCTCCCGCCGCTCCATGCCCGCATGATGGCGCACGCCTGAGGTATCCGCCTGACCCTGGGGCTCGCCAGTCGTTCGCACCCGATAAAGGCCGCGCAGGATGCCTTCCTCCGCCCCCGTCGGCAGGGGCGGCTGGACATAGTTCTCGTTCATGGCGGTGAGGTAGTAGAAGCGGTTCTCCTGTTCCCCCACCATCCGCCGCAGGCCGTCCTGGATGATGACCGCCAGCTCGTAGCCATAGGCCGGGTCGTAAACCACGCAATTGGGGATGGTCGCCGCCACCAGGGGGCTGTGGCCGTCCTGGTGTTGCAGGCCCTCGCCGGCCAGGGTGGTGCGGCCGGCGGTGCCGCCGATGAGGAAACCCCGGGCACGCATGTCCCCCGCCGCCCAGGCCAGGTCACCGATACGCTGGAAACCGAACATGGAGTAATAGATATAGAAGGGCACCATGTTCACACCATGGGTGCTGTAGGCCGTGGCCGCCGCCAGCCAGGAACACATGGAACCGGCTTCGTTAATGCCTTCTTCCAGAATCTGCCCGGACTTGTCTTCCTTGTAGAACATCACCTGGTCCTTGTCCTGCGGCGTGTACAGCTGACCCACGGATGAATAAATGCCGAGCTGACGGAACATGCCTTCCATACCGAAGGT
>SBFV01000161.1 GCA_006227775.1 Gammaproteobacteria bacterium
GCCTGCGCAGCGTGCAGGCCTCGGTCGAGCGCAACAACTCGCTGAACTCCGGCCACCGGGCCTGCCAGGGCTGTGGCGAGGCGCTGGGCGCGCGCTACGCGGTCGACGCCGCGATGCGCGCCGTCGACAAGCAGCTCGTCGCCGTCAACGCCACCGGGTGCCTGGAGGTGTTCTCCACCCCCTACCCGGAGACCTCCTGGCAGCTGCCGTGGATCCACTCGCTGTTCGGCAACGCGGCGGCCGTCGCCACCGGCGTGGCCGCGGCGATGAAGGTCAAGGGCCGCGGCCGCACGCGCGTCATCGCCCAGGGCGGCGACGGCGGCACGACCGACATCGGCTTCGGCTGCCTGTCGGGCATGTTCGAGCGCAACGACGACGTGCTCTACATCTGCTACGACAACGAGGCCTACATGAACACGGGCGTGCAGCGCTCCTCGGCGACGCCGCCGGCGGCCCGCACCGCCACCACCCTGCCGGTGGGCCCGGCGCCGGGCAACGTCTTTGGCCAGGGCAAGTACCTGCCCGCCATCGCCATGGCCCACGGCATCCCCTACGTCGCCACCGCCACCGTCGCCGATCTTCACGACCTGGAGTACAAGGTCAGGAAGGCCATCGGCATCCGCGGCGCCAAGTACCTGCACATCTTCGTGCCCTGCCCCCTGGGTTGGGGATCGGCATCTCACGAGACCATCAAGCTGGCGCGCCTGGTCACCCAGTGCGGTCTCTTCCCGGTCTTCGAGGCCGAGCACGGCGAGGTCACCGGCGTCGCCAAGATCCGCAAGCGCATCCCGGTGGAGGACTATCTGCGGCCCCAGCGGCGCTACGCCCACCTCTTCGGCAAGATCCCCGCCACCGAGACCCTGGCCCGGATCCAGGCGCTGGCCGACCGCAATATCCGCCACTACGGCCTGCTTGACGACGCGGGAGCCCGGCGATGAGCACACCAACCAACAAGCCCTTTGCCATCACGCTCAAAGTCGGCTCCTCTCTCGCCAACAAGACCGGCTCCTGGCGCACCTTCCGCCCGGTCTATCTGGACCGGATGCCCCCCTGCAACCACCAGTGCCCGGCGGGGGAGAACATCCAGGCCTGGCTCTTCCATGCCGAGGAGGGCAATTACGAGCAGGCCTGGCGACAGATCATGGCCGACAACCCCTTCCCCGCCATCATGGGGCGGGTCTGTTACCACACCTGCGAGAGTGCCTGCAACCGCGGCCAGGTCGACCAGGCGGTAGGCATCAATGCCGTGGAGCGCTTCCTCGGCGATCAGGCCCTCAAGTACGGCTGGGCCATCGAACCCGGCAAGCCGACGGGGAAGAAGGTGATGGTGGTCGGCGCCGGTCCCGCCGGCCTGTCGGCGGCCTATCACCTGGCCCGGCTGGGTCACGCCGTCACCGTCTTCGAGGCCAGCCCCAAGGCCGGGGGCATGGTCCGCTACGGCATCCCCAAGTACCGCATGCCGCGGGAGAAGCTCAACGCCGAGATCCAGCGTATCCAGGCCATGGGGGTGGAGATCCGCCTCAACAGTCGGGTGACGGACCTGCCAGGGACCTTGACGGAGGGCGGCTTCGACGCCTGTTTCCTGGCGGTCGGCCTGCAACTGGGCCAGCAAATGGCCATCCCCCAGACCGGTGGCCTGCCGGTCCTCGATGCCATCGGCGTGCTGCGGGCGGTGGAACTGGAGGAACCGGTGGCCCTCCACGGCCATGTGGTGGTCAACGGCGGCGGCAACACCGCCATCGACGTCGCCCGCTCCGCCATCCGCCTGGGGGCCCTGTCGGTGACGGTGGTGGTACGCCGTGGCCGCGACTACATGCCGGCCCATCCTTCCGAGATCCGCGAGGGACTCGAAGAGGGCATGCGCCTGCTCAACCTGCGTCAGATCACCGCCATCCAGGACCGCACCCTGACCCTGGAGGTCATGGTGCCGGTGGAGGGCGGCCAGATCATCCGCAGCGGCCACACCGAGACCATCGAGGCCGACGTCCTGGTTCAGGCCTTCGGCCAGACGGGGGACTTCGCCGCCTTCGACCAGCTCCCTGGCCTGGTCATCGCCGACGGGGCGGTCCAGGTCGGCCCGGACCTGATGACCGGCGCCCCCGGCGTCTTCGCCGGCGGGGACATGATCCCCTGGGCGCGCAACGCCACCGCCGCCATCGGTCTGGGGAAAAAGGCGGCGCGGCACATCGACGCCTGGCTGCGGGGCGCGCGTTACCAGCCCCGGCCCAAGGCGGAGTTGGCGGACTTCACCAAACTCAACACCTGGTACTACTCCGACGCCCCGCGCACCGTCCGCCCCCTGCTGGACGTGGTGCGCCGCACCAGCGGCTTCGCCGAGGTGGTCGGCAACCTGGACGAGGGCAATGCCCTGTTCGAGGCGCGGCGCTGCATGAGCTGCGGCAACTGCTTCGAATGCGACAACTGCTATGGGGTCTGCCCCGACAACGCCGTCATCAAGCTGGGCCCGGGCAAGCGCTTCCGCTTCAACTACGACTACTGCAAGGGCTGCGGCATCTGCGCCGCGGAGTGCCCCTGCGGGGCGATCAAGATGGTGCACGAGGAGATCTGAATGCCGTTCGCCGCCACCAGCCCCATCCGGCTGGCAGGGACCAGTCACCGCCAATGGCCCCTGAGCCATCGGCCTGGCGTTGATCGGCGGTCTCGCCACGGGCCCCTGATGATGAAAGACGGGGTTGGTGGCTTTCAGGCTGACTTCCATGCGCTGTCTCGTCGCGCCCGGATGATGGAAGACGCCGCTGGCGTCCTTCACCTTGACCTAACCCTACAAACCCTTGGCGGAGCAGGAATCCTGTAGATGTCGGAAGAACTGAGAAAGAGCGCGCTGGACTATCACCGGTTTCCCCGGCCGGGCAAGCTGGCGATCCAGGCCACCAAGCCCCTGGCCAACCAGCGCGACCTGGCCCTGGCCTATTCCCCCGGCGTCGCCGCGGCCTGCGAGGAGATCGCCGCTGATCCCCTCACCGCCGCCCACTACACGGCACGGGGTAATCTGGTGGCGGTGATCAGCAACGGCACCGCCGTCCTGGGACTGGGTGCCATCGGCGCCCTGGCCGCCAAACCGGTCATGGAAGGGAAGGCGGTCCTCTTCAAGCAATTCGCCGATATCGACGTCTTCGATATCGAGATCGACGAACAGGACCCCGAGCAACTGGTCGAGACCATCGCCCGGCTGGAGCCCTCCTTCGGCGGCATCAATCTGGAGGATATCAAGGCCCCCGACTGCTTTATCGTCGAGAAGGCCCTCAAGGCGCGGCTACAGATCCCGGTCTTCCACGACGATCAGCACGGCACCGCCATCGTCGTCACCGCGGCGGTGATCAATGGCCTCATGCTGGTGGGCAAGGAGATCGAGGAGGCGCGCCTGGTCACCGCCGGGGCCGGGGCCGCCGCCCTGGCCTGCCTGGACCTGCTGGTGTCCCTCGGCATGAAGCGGGAGCATATCCTCGTCACCGACATCGCCGGCGTGGTCTACGCTGGGCGCGCGGAGGTCATGGACCCCTACAAGGCGCGTTATGCCGTGGATACCCCGTACCGCACCCTGGAGGAGGCCCTGACCGATGCCGACATCTTCCTCGGCCTCTCCGCCGGCGGCATCCTCAAGGCCCCCTGGCTGAACCGGATGGCGGAGAATCCGCTGATCTTCGCCCTCGCCAACCCCAACCCCGAGATCCTGCCGGAGGAGGCCAGGGCCGCCCGGCCGGACGCGGTCATCGCCACCGGGCGCACTGACTATCCCAATCAGGTCAACAACGTCCTCTGCTTCCCCTTCCTGTTCCGCGGCGCCCTCGATTGCGGCGCGACCGAGATCAACGAGCCCATGAAGCGCGCCTGCGTCGAGGCCATCGCCGCCCTGGCCCGCGCCCGGCCCTCGGACATCGTCCGCCAGGCCTATGGCGGCAAGGACCTGCGCTTTGGCCCCGAGTATCTGATCCCCAAGCCCTTCGATCCGCGGCTCATGGAGCAGGTCCCCCCGGCGGTGGCCGCCGCCGCCATGGCCTCCGGCGTCGCCTCCCGTCCCATCGCGGACCTGGAGGCCTACCGCCAGGGCATGCACAACCGGGTCATCCGCACCGGCATGACCATGAAGCGCATCTTCGATCTGGCGCGCAAGGAGGTGCGACGGGTGGTCTTCGCCGAGGGCGAGGAGGAGATGGTCCTCCAGACCGCCCAGCAGGCGGTGGAGGAGGGCATCGCCCGACCCATCCTCATCGGCCGGCGCGCCGTCATCGAGCGGCGCCTCGCCGGCCTGGGTCTGAGCCTGCGGCTGGACGAGGACTGCCGGGTGGTGGACCCCCAGGACAACCCGGACCGGGAGTCCCATTACGCCGCCTTCTACCAGCGCGCCAAGCGCCGGGGCTTCACCCCCGCCGAGGCCCGGGTCCACATCCGTGGGTCCGCCACCGCCCTGGCCGCCGTCCTGCTGCGTACCGGCGAGGCGGACGCCATGATCAGTGGCACCATCGGCCGCTATCGCAGCCACCTGGAGCAAATCGAGCTGATCGTCGGCCGCGCCAGGGGGGTGGAGCACATGGTCGCCATGACCGCCGTCGTCCTCCCCAGCGGCACCCTTTTCATCGCCGATACCGATGTCCAGACCGACCCGGATACCGATGCCCTGGTGGAGATCACCGCCCTCTGCGTCGACGAGGTGCGGCGCTTCGGTATCGAGCCCAAGGTCGCCCTCCTGTCCCACTCCAACTTCGGCAGCCACCAGGACCCCTCGGCGCGCAAGATGCATCAGGCCCTGTGCCGCATTCAGCGCGCCTATCCGGACCTGGAGGTGGAGGGCGAGATGCGCGCCGACCTGGCCTTGTCCGCCGCCATGCGTCAGGAACGCTTCCCGGACTCCCAACTGCAAGGGCGGGCCAACCTGTTGATCATGCCCAATCAGGATGCCGCCAATATCGCCTTCAATCTGCTCAAGGTGATGGGCGACGGCACGGCCATCGGCCCCATCCTGTTGGGCGCCGCCAAGTCCGCACACGTCGTCACCCCCGGTATCACGGTGCGGGGCCTGCTCAACATGACCGCCCTGGCGGCGGTCCAGGCGCGTTAGGCGCTGGCTTGCGGTGTAACAGTCCTGACGCCAGCCTGTTGGGCCTCACTGCGGAGGGTCGGGTGGCGTTTGGCGGGGGTGTCGCCAGCAAGGATGCCGGCGTCAAGCCTACAGGGACGTATGCACGGCGTCCCTCGCCAGGCGCCACCCGACCCGGTAAAACCGAAGATGGATTGACGGTCGGAATATATACTAGCCGTCATCCGCCCGGATCCAGGCTGTACGCGGCGGCTTCCACCGAACCCGCGGAGGCCCCATGCATCGCATCAGTTTGACCCGACAACGCCTGACCGCCTTGGCCTTTGTGGGGCTCCTGCTGTTCTTCTCGCCCCTGACCGGCGTCTTCGACCGGCCGGTAACGCTCCTGGGTATACCCCTGCTGCCTTTGTATCTCTTCAGCGCCTGGGCGTTACTCATCGCCCTGAGTGCCTGGATCCAGGGCGCGGGGGGGAAATGACCCCCGGCCAGACCCCCGCGGCGCGGCTCGGGGAACGAGGGCCATGACGCTGAGCGGGCCCCTCATCGCGGCCGTCTCCTTCGCCTATCTGGGGCTGCTGTTCGCCCTGGCCTACTGGGCCGACCGGCGGGCGGACCAGGGCCGTTCGGTGATCGACCGGCCCACGGTCTATGCCCTCTCCCTGGCGGTCTACTGCACCGCCTGGACCTTTTACGGCAGCGTCGGCCGGGCGGCGACGGGTGGCCTCGGCTTCCTCGCCATCTACCTGGGGCCCACCCTCATCGTGCTGCTCTGGGGGGGCCTGCTGGTGAAGATCGTCCGGGTGTGCAAGGTCGAGCACATCACCTCCATCGCCGACTTCATCGCCTCGCGGTATGGCAAGAGCCACCTCCTCGGCAGCCTGGTCACGGTCATCGCCGTGATCGGCGTGGTGCCCTACATCGCCTTGCAACTCAAGGCGATCTCACGCAGCTTCACCATCCTGCGGGAATACCCGGCCATCGTCATGCCGGACCCGGCCGCGACGCAGCCGATCTGGCACGATACCGCCTTCGTGGTGGCCCTGCTGCTGGCCCTGTTCACCATCCTCTTCGGCACCCGCCACATGGATGCCAGCGAGCGCCACGAGGGCCTGGTGGCGGCCATCGCCTTCGAGTCCCTCGTCAAGCTGGCGGCCTTTCTGGCGGTGGGGGTCTTCGTCGTCTACCACCTCTATGGCGGGGGAGACCTGTCCCAGGCCCGGCTGGAGGCCGCGGTGGCGCCCGCCGCCCAGGCACTCCTGCAGCCACGCCTGGGGGAGTTCGCCGATTGGGTCGGCATCTCCTTCCTGGCGGCCCTGGCGGTCATGTTCCTGCCGCGTCAGTTCCAGGTGGCGGTGGTGGAAAACAGCGATGAGCGCCACATCCAGCGGGCCATCTGGCTCTTCCCCCTCTACCTGCTGCTCATCAACCTCTTCGTCCTGCCCATCGCCTTGGCGGGGGTCCTGACCTTCGGCGCCGGGGGGGTGGACGCGGACACCTTCGTCCTGACCCTCCCCATGGTCCTGGGCCAACCCTGGCTGGCGCTATTCGTCTTCATCGGCGGACTGTCGGCGGCGACGGGTATGGTCATCGTCGAGACCATCGCCCTCGCCACCATGGTCAGCAACGACCTGCTCCTGCCGGCCCTGCTGCGGCGCTGGCAGGGGACCCTGCCCCCGGAGGCGGACATGGGCCGGCTGCTGCTGCTGATCCGCCGCGGGGCCATCCTGGGCATCCTGCTGCTGGGGTACTTCTATTACCATCTGGCGGGGGACGCCTATGCCCTGGTCAGCATCGGCCTCATCAGTTTCACCGCCGTGGCCCAATTCGCCCCGCCCATTCTGGCGGGCCTCTACTGGCGGGGGGGCACCCGG
>SBFV01000165.1 GCA_006227775.1 Gammaproteobacteria bacterium
GACGCCAAAAAGCGCCTGGAGGCCATCGAATCCCTGGAGGAATTGGGCGCCGGCTTCACCCTGGCTACCCACGACCTGGAGATCCGCGGCGCCGGCGAGTTGCTGGGGGAGGAGCAGAGCGGCCAGATCCAGGAGGTGGGTTTCAGCCTCTACATGGACCTGCTGGAACGGGCGGTGGATGCCCTCAAGGCCGGACGTACGGTGGAGCTGGACCGTCCCCTGGACCATGGCGCCGAGATCGACCTGGGCCTGCCCGCCCTGCTGCCGGCAGACTATCTGCCGGACGTCCACAGTCGTCTGGTGCTTTACAAGCGCATCGCCAGTGCGGCCGACGCGGAGGAGCTGAAGGAGTTGCAGGTGGAGATGATCGACCGCTTCGGCCTGCTGCCGGAGCCGGCGCGCAACCTCTTCGCCATCACCGGGCTCAAGCTGGCCGTCCAGCCCCTGGGTATCCGCAAGATCGAGGCCGGACCCACGGGGGGGCGGATTTTGTTCGGCGACCAGCCGACCCTCGACCCCCTGCGGCTGATCCGGCTCATGCAGAGCCGGCCCAAGGAGTTCCGCATGGAAGGCGGGGACAAGCTCAAGTTCTTTATCGACCTGGCGGACCCGGCTCAGCGGGTGGCCCGGGTGGGGGACCTGATCCGTCAGTTGGCCGGGTGAATGAGGGCCCGGCTAGCCGGCGGGCCAAGGGCAAGCGGCTGTCCTTTCTGGTACCATGCCGCCCCATTCGGAGTTTCCTCCCCCCCGCCCCTAGGCATGCATTAGGTACTCGCCCATGGCCGTCGTCGAACTCACTCAAGACAACTTCGAGCAGACCATCAAGGATAACGATTTCGTCATCGTTGACTTCTGGGCGCCCTGGTGCGGACCCTGCCGCTCTTTCGCCCCCATCTATGACAAGGTCTCCGCGGACTTCGACGACATCGTCTTCGCCAAGGTCAACACCGAAGAAGAGCGGGAGATCGCCGGCCACTTCCAGATCCGCTCCATCCCCACCCTGATGATCTTCCGTCAGCAGATCATCATCTTCTCCCAGGCCGGCGCCCTGCCCGAGGGCTCCTTCCGCCAGTTGCTGCAAAAAGCCAGTGAGCTCGACATGGTCGAGGTCCGCCGCCAGGTCGAGGCTCAGAAGACCGCGACCGCCTGATGCCCCCCGCAGCCCCTCTCCACCCCCGGGGTAGTGCCCTCCAGGCCGCTCCCCGCGAGAACCGATCCTGGCCGTGACCCTGACCGATCTGGCCCCCCCCAACCACGGCCGCGGCGTATCTTACCCCTGGCTCGACCGCCTGGTGCTCCCCAACCGACCCAGCGTCGGTCACCTGATGCGCCTGTGTGAGGAAAATTACGGGCGCTTGCGCCGCCTCGCCCCTGGCCTGCCCCACTGGCGCGGCGACTATCGTTCCACCGGCGCCGATGGCATGGACCTGCATCTGGAGATCATCGAGCAGTCCCCCTACACCAGCCTCCTGCGCCTGACCTACTTCTTTCCCCATGGCGACGGCCAGGAACACCGCATCCTCCAGGCCGATCCTGACGCCCTGTTGCGTGCCTATCATGATGCCCGGCAGGTGGAGGTCATCGACTTGCGCCAGACCGCGCTCCCCCTGCACAGGGACTATCTTTCACCCGCCCTGGAGGCCAAGTGGCGCGCCAACAGCTTCCTCGCCAAATGGCTCGCCTACTGCGTTCGCGGCGGCCACCGTTTCGACCCCGGTCCGGGCTCCGAGCCCCTCCGCCCCCGGACGGATCATGGCCGGCGCGCTCGGCTTTCTGACACCAACTGCCTCAGCTAACCCGCATCCCCCACCGCAACGCTAACGAAGACGGGTCCGGGGGCGAGGGTGGGGTATCGCCAGCAGGGAGGCTGGCGTGAAGACCACCAGGATGCATTCACGGCGCCCCCCCGTCGCCACCCGACCCGCCACAATTTAAGGAATAGCTTGACGGTTTTTTCAGCCTCTGGGTATGCTATTTCCTACAATTTTTCCCAGTTATCCCCCTCCACCCAGTTTTCCGAGGTAAACCATGAGACTCTCCACCAAGGGCCGTTACGCGGTCACGGCGATGCTCGACCTGGCCCTGCATGAGGGCAAGGGTCCCGTGACCCTGGCCGATATTTCCGTCAATCAAGGCATTTCCCTGTCCTATCTTGAACAGCTCTTCGCCGCCCTGCGCGCCAAACAACTGGTACGCGGCGTCCGCGGCCCCGGCGGTGGCTATTATCTGGGCAAGGCATCTTCGGAGATATCCATCGCCGATATCATCTGCGCCGTGGACGAATGGGTCGAGTTCACCCGCTGCGGCGGCCGCGAGGACTGCCATGACGGCGAGCGCTGCCTGACCCATACCCTTTGGGATCACCTCAGCGACGAGATCTTCAACTTCCTTAATGGCATCTCCTTGGCCGATCTGGTCGCCCGCGGTCTGGAAAAACATGCCACCCTCCAGGCCGAGGACAAGGCCGGCAAGGCCAAGGTCAGCCGGCGGCGCTGAGCCCGGCTCCGCCCCGGTCTGACCCTGGGCCCCGCCTTCCCCCCTGTCCGCCGCTCCCCGAGACCATGCCCAGCCCCCCCGAAGGCCTTGTCAGCATCCAGGACTACATCCGCTGGGGCACCAGTCGCTTCAACGCCGCGGGCCTCTTCTTCGGCCATGGCACCGACAACGCCCTGGACGAGGCCGCGCACCTGGTGCTGTGCGCCCTGCACCTGCCCCCGGACCTGCCGGACGCCTACCGCGCTTGCCGGCTCACGGAGGAGGAGCGGGTCGCCATCCTCTCACTGTTCGAGCGGCGCATCCAGGAGCGCATCCCCGCCGCCTACCTGACCCATCAGGCCTGGTTCGCCGGCCTGGAGTTCTACGTCGACGAGTCGGTGCTGGTGCCGCGCTCGCCCCTGGCGGAGCTGGTGGAGACCGGCTTCGGTCCCTGGGTGGAGCCGGAGACCCTGGCGCGGGTGCTGGACCTGTGCACCGGCAGCGGCTGCATCGGCATCGCCGCCGCCGTCTATCTGCCGGACGCGGACGTGGACCTGGCGGACGTCTCCCCCGCCGCCCTGGCGGTGGCGGCACGGAACATTGCCGCCCATGGCCTGGAGGACCGGGTGCGCGTGGTTGAGTCGGACCTGTTCGCCGGGCTGGAGGGCCAGCGCTACGACCTGATCGTCAGCAACCCGCCCTACGTCGGCGCCGCCGAACTGGCCGCCCTGCCCCCGGAGTACCACCGCGAGCCACGCCTGGGCCTGGCGGGGGGCGAGAGCGGGCTGGACCTGGTCCTGCGCATCCTCCACGCCGCCCCGACCCACCTCACCGAGGACGGGGTACTGATCCTGGAGGTGGGCATGACGGCCCCGGCCCTGGAGGCCCGCTTCCCCGCAATCCCCTTTATGTGGATCGAGTTCGAGCGTGGCGGCGAGGGGGTATTCCTCCTCGACCGGTCGCGCCTGCTGGAATTTCAACCCCTGTTTGCCCGGGAGCTGACCAGACCATGACCCTGAGACGGGCCAAAACGGCCGATGAATACGTGGAATGGGTACGCCAGGCCCTGTTCGAGGTCGGCGACCTGCGGGATTGCCTGGAGTTCGAACTGGAGGACCTGCGGCGCTTCCCCGCCTTCCTCGACCCGCTGCAGGAGGGTATCCAGGGTCTCTACGACCGCATGCGGGCTGGCACCTATTTCTTTGGCCGGGAGGACCTGCCCTTCATGGAACTGGCCAACCGCTACGCCGACCAGATCCCCTTCCACCCCTTGCTCAAGCAGATCAACGAGACCCATCGCCGTGGTCTGGACGTTGAGACGGAGGACCCCGATGGCCGTTGACCAGCGTATCGACTTTGACCTGGACCTGATTCGCCGCTACGACCAGAGCGGCCCCCGCTACACTTCCTATCCGACGGCGGTGGAGTTTCACGACGGTTTCGGCCCGGCGGAGTACCGGGCGGCCTGCGCGCGCGGCAATCAGGCCGGGCGCCCCCTGTCCCTCTATTTCCACATTCCCTTCTGCGACACCGTCTGCTTCTACTGCGCCTGCAACAAGGTGGCGACCAAGGACCGCAGCCTGGCCCAGCCCTATCTGGACCGGGTCTATCGGGAGCTGGAGATGCAGAGCGCCCTCTTCGACCGGGGCCGGCGGGTGGAGCAACTGCACTGGGGCGGCGGCACCCCGACCTTCATCAGCCAGGACCAGATGCGGGAGCTGATGGACCAGACCCGGCGTTGGTTCGACCTGGCGGACGACGAGGTCGGCGAGTACTCCATCGAGATCGACCCGCGGGAGGCGGACGCCCGGAGCGTGGCCCTGCTGCGGCGACTGGGCTTCAACCGCATGAGCCTGGGGGTGCAGGACTTCGAGCCCCAGGTGCAGCAGGCGGTGAACCGCATCCAGACCGAGGCCGAGACCCTGGCGGTGCTGGAGGCGGCGCGGGCGGAGGGTTTCCGCTCCATCAGCATTGACCTCATCTATGGTCTGCCCTTCCAGAGCGTGGCGGGCTTCACCCGCACCCTGGACAAGGTCCTGGCCTTTAGCCCGGACCGGCTGTCGGTGTTCAACTACGCCCACCTGCCGGAGCGCTTCAAGCCCCAGCGGCGCATCGACGCCAACCAGTTGCCGCCGCCCCAGACCAAGCTGGACATCCTCCAGGCCACCGGCGAGCGGCTGGCGGCGGCCGGTTATGTCTATATCGGCATGGACCACTTCGCCAAGCCCGACGACGAACTGGCCCGGGCCCAGCGCCAAGGCACCCTCTATCGCAACTTCCAGGGCTACTCCACCCACGCCGACTGCGACCTGATCGGCATCGGCGTGACCTCCATCGGCAAGGTGGACAATACCTACGCCCAGAACCGCCGGGAGCTGGAGAGCTATTACGCCGACATCGACGCTGGACGCCTGCCGGTGTTCCGCGGCATCCAGCTTAACCGGGACGACGAGATCCGCCGCGACACCATCACCAAGCTGATCTGCAACTTCAGCCTCATCTACGCCGACGTCGCGGGGCGCTGGGGGATCGACTTTGGCACCTACTTCGCCGCCGACTTGGCGCGGGTCAAGCCCATGGAGGCCGACGGCCTGCTGGAGATGGACGATGAGGGCATCCGCGTCCTGCCCCGCGGCCGGCTGCTGATCCGGAACATCTGCATGGCCTTCGACGCCTACCGCAACGGCCCGGAGGCCCAAGGGGGCTTTTCCAAGGTCATCTGACCCTGGTCATACCCCCTCACCCCAATCTCCCCCGCCAAGGGGAGTGAGCGGGTGGCGGCCGACGCAGGGAGGGTTGGGTGGCGTCTGGCGGGGGTGTCAACCGCAGGGATGCGGTTGTCAAGCCTACCAGGACGTATCCACGGCGTCCCCCGCCAGACGCCTCCCGACCCGGGAGATCCGCCCCTTAGGCGAACGCTACCCATCCCAGAAGAGCCTAACGTGATTGGCGCTGGCAACCCCCGCGCCCTTGAGAGGAACGAGCCATGCAGCTACAAGATCGGGACCTTTTCCGCCAGCGGGCTTATATCGACGGTGCCTGGGTCGAGGGGGACGAGGGGCGGATGCTGCCGGTGACGGACCCGGCGACGGGAACGGTCATCGGCCAGGTGCCGAATCTGGGAACGGCGGAGACGCGGCGGGCCATCGCCGCGGCGGAGGCGGCCTGGCCGGCCTGGCGGGTGCTGACCGCCGCCGACCGGGGCCAACGGCTACGGCGCTGGCAAGGGCTGATGCTGGCGCACCAGGAGGACCTGGCCCAGCTCATGACCGCCGAGCAGGGCAAACCCCTGGCGGAGGCGCGGGGGGAGATCGCCTACGCCGCCTCCTTCCTCGACTGGTTCGCCGAGGAAGGGCGACGCGTCTACGGGGATATCATCCCGCCCCACCAGGCGGACAAGCGCATCCTGGTGCTCAAGCAGCCCATCGGCGTCTGCGCCGCCATCACCCCCTGGAACTTTCCCTCCGCCATGCTCACCCGCAAGGTCGGGGCGGCCCTGGCGGCCGGGTGCACCATGGTCGCCCGCCCCGCCTCGGAAACGCCCTTCTCGGCCCTGGCCCTGGCGGTGCTGGCGGAGCGGGCCGGCATCCCGCCGGGGGTCTTCAATGTCGTCACCGGCGCGTCCGGCCCCATTGGCGCGGAACTGACCGGCAACCCGGTGGTACGCAAGCTGAGCTTCACCGGCTCGACGGCGGTGGGCAAACTGCTGATGCGCCAGTGCGCCGACACCCTCAAGAAGCTGTCGCTGGAACTGGGCGGCAACGCCCCCTTCATCGTCTTCGACGATGCCGATCTGAAGGCAGCGGTGGAGGGGGCGATCCAGTCCAAGTACCGCAACACCGGCCAGACCTGCGTCTGCGCCAATCGCTTCCTGATCCAGGACGGCATCTACGCCGCCTTCGCCACCCGCCTGGCGGAACGGGCCGGGGTGCTGAAGGTGGGTCCCGGCCGGGACCCGGGGGTGGTGCAGGGGCCCCTGATCAATGAAGCGGCGGTGGCGAAGGTGGAGGCCCATATCGCCGATGCCCTGGCCAAGGGGGCGAGCCTGCTAACGGGGGGGACCCGCCATGCCTTGGGGGGGACCTTCTTCCAGCCGACGGTGCTGGCGGACCTGGCCCCGGGGATGCTGGTAGCGCGGGAGGAGACCTTCGGCCCGGTGGCGCCCCTGTTCCGTTTCTCGACCGAGGCGGAGGCCATCGACCTGGCCAACGCCACCGAGTTCGGCCTGGCGGCCTACTTTTTCACCCGGGACCTGGCCCGCGCCTGGCGGGTATCCGAGGCCCTGGAGTACGGCATGGTGGGGGTCAACTCCGGCCTGGTCTCCACCGCCATCGCCCCCTTTGGTGGCATCAAGCAATCCGGCCTGGGACGGGAGGGCTCCCGCTACGGTATCGACGAGTACCTGGAGATCAAGTATGTCTGCGTGGAGGTCG
>SBFV01000107.1 GCA_006227775.1 Gammaproteobacteria bacterium
GGTCTCGTATTGCAGCAGGGCCTCGGCCATGGTATGCAACTTGTCCATCTCCCGCACCAGGATCTCCTTGCTGCGCTGATAGTTGCGGTCGATGATGGAGCGGATCTCCTGGTCGATCGACCGCGCCGTGCGCGCCGAGATCTTGCTGGTCTGGGTCACGGCACGACCGAGGAAGACCTCGCCCTCGTCCTCGGCGTAGGCGAGGGGGCCCAGGCCGTCGGAGAGGCCGTAGCGGGTGACCATGTTGCGGGCGATCTCGGTGGCGCGTTCGATATCGTTGGAGGCGCCGGTGGTCACCGACTCGGGGCCGAAGATCAGTTCCTCCGCCAGGCGGCCACCGAAGAGGGTGGAGATCTGGCTCTCCAACTGGCGCTTGGTCAGGCTGTAGCGGTCCTTTTCCGGCAGGAAGAGGGTGACGCCCAGGGCACGGCCGCGGGGGATGATGCTGACCTTGTGCACCGGGTCGTGGTCCGGCACCAGGCGGCCGATGATGGCGTGACCGGCTTCATGGTAGGCGGTGAGCTTCTTCTCGTGGTCGGACATGACCACGGAGCGGCGCTCGGTGCCCATCATGATCTTGTCCTTGGCCTTCTCGAACATGGCCATGGTGATGTTGGCCAGGCCGGTGCGGGCGGCGAAGAGGGCCGCTTCGTTGACCAGGTTGGCCAGGTCGGCGCCGGAGAAGCCGGGGGTGCCGCGGGCGATGGTGCGCGGATCGACGTCGGCGGCCAGGGGGACCTTGCGCATGTGCACCTTGAGGATGGCCTCGCGACCGGCCAGGTCCGGCAGGCCCACCACCACCTGGCGGTCGAAGCGGCCCGGGCGCAGCAGGGCCGGGTCGAGGACGTCGGGCCGGTTGGTGGCGGCGATGACGATGATGCCCTCGTTGCCGGCGAAGCCGTCCATCTCCACCAGCATCTGGTTCAGGGTCTGCTCACGCTCGTCGTGGCCACCCCCCAGGCCGGCCCCGCGGCGGCGTCCCACCGCGTCGATCTCGTCGACGAAGACGATGCAGGGGGCCTGCTTCTTGGCTTGCTCGAAGAGGTCGCGCACCCGGGAGGCGCCGACGCCGACGAACATCTCGACGAAGTCGGAGCCGGAGACGCTGAAGAAGGGCACCTTGGCCTCTCCGGCGATGGAGCGGGCCAGGAGGGTCTTACCGGTACCCGGGGGGCCCACCATGAGCACGCCCCGGGGGATCTTGCCGCCCAGTTTCTGGAACTTGCCCGGGTCGCGCAGGAAGTCCACCAGTTCGCCAACCTCCTCCTTGGCCTCTTCCACGCCGGCGACGTCGGCGAAGGTGACCTTGACCTCGCCCTCGGCATGCTGGCGGGCACGGCTCTTGCCGAAGTTGAAGAGACCGCCGCCACCACCCGCGCCGCCGTTCATGCCGCGGCGCACGAACCAGAACCAGACGCCCATCAATACCAGGAAGGGCAGCCAGGAGGCCAGGATCTGGGCGAGGATGCCGGGACGTTCCGGCGGGATGGCCCGCACCGTCACGTTGGCGTCGAGCAGGTCCTTCATCAGGCCGGGGTCGCCCGGGGTGAAGGTCTCGAAATAGCTGCCGTCGGTGCGGGTGCCCTGGATCTCCTGGTCCTGAATGGTCACCTCGGCCACGGCGCCATCCGCGATATCCGCCAGGAACTCGCTGTAGGTGATACGGCTGGGATTGGGGCCCGCCTGGAACTCGAAACCGCTGATCAGCATCATCAGCCAGAGGCCGGCGAGGAACCAGAGGAAGATGGAGAGTGGCTTGGACTTCATGGCTGGGTAAGTCTCTCGGGTACGGTGGGCGACCGGGTCGCGCTATGTCCGGTTAGATCGGGATCATGCCGGGAGAATTCAAAGCGAGGTTGTATCTTAACCGATGCCGCCGGGCTTGGGCGGCGTAGCGGCCCGAACTGGCCCGCAACTCGCCCCTGGAGGGAAGAGGGGCGTAAAATCCCGGCCCAGCGACATCCGACCCAGAGGAGTTCCACGACCTTGTCCTATCAATGGCCTCTCGCCCTTGCCCTGCATCAACTGGGTACCCTGATCTGGATCGGCGGCATGTTCTTCGCGCATTTCGTCTTGCGCCCCGCCGCCACCAGCCGTCTGGGTCCACCCGATCGTCTGCCCCTGATGCTGGCCGTCTTCGACCGGTTCTTCCCCCTGGTCTGGGTGTCCATCGTCCTGCTGTGGGGGAGCGGGCTCTGGCTCTTCCTGGGTCTGGCCGGCGGCAAGGTGGGTGTTCACGTCCACGCCATGATGGGAGTCGCGGCCCTCATGACACTCATCTTCACCTACATCTGGTTTCTGCCCTACCGTGCCCTGGGCCGCGCCGTCGCCCAGGCGGACTGGCCCACCGCCGGGGGGCGACTGGCGCTCATCCGGCGCTTGATCGCCACCAACCTGACCCTGGGGGTGGTCACGGCCCTCCTGGGGGCGGCCGGGCCGGCCCTGAGCGCGGCCATGCGGTTCGCATGATGCCGGCCATGCCTTAACCCGTCATTGCCTCTCAAGGTGTAATCACATGACCGCTCATCGATCCGCGGATGAGGACATCCGCCGGCTGCGCTGGCAATGCCGGCGGGGCATGCTGGAACTGGATGTGGCCCTGCAACGCTTCCTCGACGAAGACTACCCCGCCCTGAACACGGCGGGGCGGGCGGCCTTCGCCCGCCTGCTGGAAGCGGAGGACCAGACCCTGCATGGCTGGATCATGGGTAAGGCGGTCCCCGATGACGCGGACCTCCAGTCCCTGGTGGCGCTCATCCGGGCCTTTGGCCGCGGGACCCGATGACCGCGCGGATCTTCGCTCGGGTTCGGATTCACCCGCAGGTCTAGCTCCCCGGTCCGGAACCCGTGCGCAGTTGCTCGGTGAGCTTCTCGAATTCCCGCTGCATCTCCAGGTTGCGGAAGGGGCGCAACTCCGGGACCTGACGGCTGAGGAGGCCATCCAGCAACTGGCGGCTGGCCTTGACGATCCCAACCAACTCGCCGGAGACGCGCACCGTCTCGTAGGTGTTCCAGGCGGTGGCGATATCGGTCTCCAAGGCGGTTCGGGCGGCGGTGATCTGGCGACCCTGCTCGTCCAGATACTGGCGGTAGATCCCCGCGGCCTCCAGGGTCAGGCGCTGGGCCTCCAGATTGGCCTGCAGGATTTCCCGCCGGTCCGGGTTCTCCTTGAGGAGGCTCTGGGTTTGGGTGGAAAGCTCCTTCGCCCGCTGGGCGATGGCATCGATGCGGGGGATATAGCTGTTGGCGATCGCCAGCTCCACCTGCAGGTGCATCTGCCGCAGGCTCTTGAGCAGGATGACGTAGAGGCCGTAGTAGCGACGGGCGCTCTGCAGGTCCTCGCCACTCTCCTCCACCAGACGTTCGAGCTGCGCGGTAATGGCCTTGACGTTGTCGAAAAGGATGCCAAGGTCGATGAGATTGTCGCCGATGACGGTGGTGAGCAGAAAATCGAGCTGGTCGTCGCTCAGCTCCAGGCCCAAGGACCGCAACTCCTCGGCGAACTGGCGTTTGACCTTACCTAGCTCCTCTTCATACCGACGGATATCCGCCTGGCGTTCGGCGATGGCCTCATCATAGTCGGCCAGGGTCCGCTTGACCAAGGACTCCATCGGCGCTGAAACGCGCTGGCGGCGGTACTCGGCGATATCCTGACGGGCCTGGGTGATCTCGCCCTGCAGGAGACGGATGCGCTGGCGGTGGTCCTGGGTGGAGGAAATGGACAGGAGGGCGACGGCCTGATCGAGGAGTTGGTCGATCTCGGCCTGATTGCTGGACTGGTCCTCGCCGAACCAGCGGCTCTCCGGCAGGGTGGCCTGGCGCTCCTCCAGGCTGAGGGTCTCTTCCAGGGTCGGCAGCACCCCTTCCCAAAGCTGGGCAAAGTCCTCCTGGGGGGCGGGCCCCAGGTATCGCCGGGTACTGTCCCAGGCTGCGCTGGCCCTTTGGCGGGAGTCTTCCCAGAGGCCTTGAGCGCCCTGTTGGCCACCCTCCAGCCAGCGTCCAGCGCTGTCTTTGGATTGGTGCCACAGGTCCTCGGCCCGGTACCAGGATTTTTCCCAAAAAGAAGGCGCGGCGGGAGTGGGCGTTGGCGGCATGGCAGGGGTGGCGGGCGCCATCCCTTGGGTGCCCGCCACCCCGGTGGGAGGCGAACTGGTCAAGGCGTCCCTGGTCGGGATTTCCTCTCCCGCCCAGCCGGGGCCGACCGGGAGCGTGAGGGTCAGCAGGAGCAGGCAGGTCGGGAAGCCGGATATCCCGTCGCCCAGGCGCAATGACGGGGGCAGGGCGCGGCGCTGACTCCCACCCGCCTGGGCAAGCTCCCGTGCCGGCCAGTGCAGGGTCAAGGATTGGGGGAGGTCAGGTGCAAAGGGATCGGCCATAATCTAGCGGGAAAGGACAATTTAGGGGGCAAGGATAGCCGGGACTGTCATCGCTGGGGGTTGCTGGACGTCCATCCGGGACCGTCAGGATCAAGTGTAAGCCACCCTAAGGGGAATGAGGCGGCTATGTGGGAAAAGACCCTTCCGCTCCTGTTACTGATAACCGCCAATGGGGCGCCGATCCTGCTCGCCTGGCGTCTGGGCCAACGCTGGGATTGGCCTCTGGACGCTGGATGGATGCTGCCGGATGGCCGCCGCCTGCTGGGAGAATCGGCCACTTGGCGTGGGCTGGTGGCGGGGGTGGCGTCGACGGCACTGCTGTCCTGGCTGCTGGGCCTCGGACCCGGCCTGGGTGCCCTGATCGGCTTCCTGTCCTTGGTCGGGGATGCCTTGTCGAGCTTCGTCAAGCGCAGGCTGGGGCTGAACCCCGGGGACAAGGCGACCGGCCTCGATCAGATACCCGAGGCCCTGCTGCCCCTCCTCGCGGTGGCGGGGCCCCTGGGTCTCGACTGGCTGGATCTGATCCTGCTGGTAACCGCCTTCACGCTCTTTGACATGGTCGTTTCCGGACCTCTCTATCGGCTGCGTCTCCGCCGCCGACCTTATTGAACCCCCGGTGGGGTGAGCCTCAGGTAGGAGTCAATAGAGGCGGACTCATCCATCCGGCCGGGGCACCTGAACCCGAACCACTTTTCCCTCAGGCCTAGGCAGCCGATCCTGGAACGTCAAAAATTGATGCGGAATGCCTCCTGGTGCTGCCTGCCTCAATAGAGGGCGCTGAGCATCTTGCCCCGATAGGCCGTCACCAGGGGGTCTTCCCCGCCAAGCAGGTCGAAGATCAGAAGCATGGTCTTGCGCGCGGCATCGTCGCCATAGGCGCGGTCGCGCTTCAGCAGGGCGAGGAGGCTGGCCAGGGCGGTCGCGAAGTCGCCAGTGGCCGCCTGCCGGGCGGCGAGCAGGAAACTGGCCTCGCTGTCCTTGGGGTTGGCCGCGAGCCGGGCGGCCAATTCGTCTTCGGACGGAGCACCCGCCGCCAGGTTGGCGAAGCGCAATTGACCCCGCAGGGCCAAAACCTCCGGGTCCTTGGCCAGTTCCAGGGGCACCCGCTCGAGCAGGGTCTCGGCACCCTGGGTATCGCCCGAGGCGGCCTGGATCTGGACCTGGACCAGGAAGAGCCTGGGGTTGTCGGGCTCCTTGGCCCGGGCTAGATCCAGGGCCGCCTGGGCCCCGGCAAGATCCCCCACCATCAGCCGGTCACCGATCTGCTCCAGCAGGCCGTCGGATTCCCGCGGCAGGTAAGGTTCCAGAAAGGCCCGCACCTGGGCCTCGGGTAGGGCGCCCATGAACTGATCGACCGGACGTCCATCCCGGTAAAGCTGGACCGTGGGCAGGCTGCGGATACCCATCTGGGCGGCCAGGGCCTGTTCCTCCTCCGTGTTCAGCTTGGCGACCAGGAGGCGCCCGCGGTACTCCTCCGCCAGCTTGGCGAGAACGGGCATGAGGGCGCGACAGGGGGCGCACCAGTCCGCCCAGAAATCCACCAGGACCGGCCGTTCGTAGGAGCCTTCGATGACGACCTGACGGAAATTTTGCGCGGTGACGGCAACCAGATGGGGTGAGTCGGCCATGGCGCCCTTCTCCTCGGGTTGATGGTTGGAATTGATCGTGAAGCCCGTAAATAGGCTTGCCAGGGTTACCCTTCAAGGCGGCCAGGACGATGCTGACCGTACCGGCCGCCGATTCCGGCCCATCATATCGAGGAACCTCCCCCATGACTCAGCCTTTGCATGTCGTTTGTCCCCGCTGCGACGCGGTGAACCGGGTGCCCAGTGAACGGCTGGGCGATGAGGCCAAGTGCGGCAAGTGTCGCGGCCCCCTCTTCGCCGGTGCGCCCCTGGCGTTGGACGAGGGACGCTTTCCCAGGCACCTGGGGCGTAGCGACCTCCCCTTGGTGGTGGATTTCTGGGCCCCCTGGTGCGGACCCTGCCGGGCCATGGCACCGGCCTTCGAGGCCGTGGCCCGTCGGATCGAACCCCGGGCACGCCTGGTCAAGGTCAATACCGAGGAGAATCAGGGCCTGGCGATGCGTTACGGCATCCGCAGTATCCCGACGCTGGTGATCTTCACAGCCGGCAAGGAGGTAGCGCGCACCTCGGGTGCCATGGACGCCGGATCCCTGGAAAACTGGATCCGGCGGGCAATCTGAAGGGAGCGGAGCTGGGAAGGGACGTCCCGGTGGGGGCTCCAGGCACGAGCGCCACCCCCCGACGGTGGACGGTTTCCGCCAAGGGGACCGGCACCAACCTGCCGAGTGGTGTGGGTGGTTCGGGGGGTGAATGGACAGGGCGGGGACCATCACATAGAATTCCGGCCGTTCGAGGTGACGGGCCCGCTTCTCTCCCCTACAGCCGCCCTCGCAATTCACGTCATCGTGCCCTGGCGCACGATCCTGGCCGCTCTCCCACATCGCGCGTCCTCGTGAAATCCGCGCCTATCGGCGCCTTATGT
>SBFV01000354.1 GCA_006227775.1 Gammaproteobacteria bacterium
GATGAGGATGCCCAGGGTGTTGAACAGGGAGTGGAAGATGGACAGCTTCAGCGTCCAGTCATCCGCGGCGATGCCGATGTGGGTGGCGATCCAGTCCACCACCACCAGGATCTGGTTCATGAGAATGATGGCCACCACGCCGGTGGTGACGTTGAAGATGAGATGGGCGGCGGCCAGCCGGCGGCCTTCCACGTTGGCGCTGATGGCGCCGAGGATGGCGGTGATGCAGGTACCCACGTTGGCGCCGATGGCCAGGGCCAGGGCGTTCTCGTAGGTGATCTGGCCGGCGGCCAGGGCGGTGATGGTGATGACCAGGGTGGCGTGGCTGGACTGCATCACCACCGTGGCGAAGATGCCGATGCCGGTGTAGATGAGCAGACCGGCGAAGCCCGGCACCGCGAACTGGGACAGGTCGATGGTCTCCTTGAAGGTCTCGAAGCCCTCCTTCATGTGGTGGATGCCCAGGAAAAGGAAGCCGAGGCCGGCGAGGATGTAGCCCAGCCCCTTGGCGGTCTTGGAGCCCTGGAAGGCGAGGATGATGCCGAAGACCAGCATGGGCATGGCATAGGCGGCGATGTCGATCTTGAGGCCAAAGCCGGCGATGAGCCAGGCGCCGGTGGTGGTGCCGAGGTTGGCGCCGAAGATGATGCCGATGCCGGCGGTCAGGCCGATGAGTCCGGCGCTGAGGAAGGAGATGGTGATGACCGACACCAGCGAGCTGGATTGCATGATGCTGGTGGAGACAATGCCGAAGGTCATGCTCTTCCACAGCTTGTCGGTGGTGCGCTTGAGGATCCTTTCGAGGATACCGCCGGTGTAGGCCTTGAAGCCGTCCTCGAGGAACAGCATGCCGAACAGGAAGATGGCGACGCCCGCCGCGATCTGCTTGAAGTCCGGGCTGATCCAGAAACCATAGGCCAGGACGGCAAAAATGAGGGGAAGGACGATCTTTCTCACGATCGGTAGTGCTCCAAAGCCAGAGGGAAGGGGGATGGGAGCTTACGCCGGCCCCTGGGCCGCCAGAACCCAGGGGACGACGCGCGCATGCCGACGGGGGATGGAAGGTCGCCTAGCGCCGGTCAATAAAGCGGGGAGTAATAACCGGCTTTTCGTCTTCCGGGGACAGTTTGTAACAAAAGCGTCATTTCGATGCAATAAATTCGTCAGCCGCTATCCTTAACTCCACATGATGAAGTCAACCCCGCCCAGGCCCCGTTTCGCTCCGTTCCCGCCGGCTTGGGGCTGGCGCTTGGGGATGATCCTTTCCCGGCGCTGGCCCCTGGCCTGGCTTCTGGTGGCGGTGGGGGGACTGGCCGGGGCGGCCACCCTGCCGGGGACGGAATCCACCGCCGGCGGTCTGGACGGGGAGGCCATGTTCCTCGGCTTGCTGGGAGGGCTGGCCCTCTTCCTTTACGGCATGGAGTTGATGTCGGACGCCCTCAAGGCCGTCGCCGGGGAGCGGATGAAGGACATCCTGGCCCGCCTGACCGTCAATCGCTGGCTGGGAGTGGCCACGGGGGCCTTCGTCACGGCGGTGATCCAGTCCTCGTCCGTGACCACGGTCCTGGTGGTGGGCTTCATCACCGCCGGCTTCATGACCCTGACCCAGTCCATCGGGGTCATCATGGGGGCCAATATCGGCTCCACCTTCACCGCCCAGCTCATCGCCTTCCAGGTGGATGAGTTGGCCCTGCTCCTGATCGCCGTCGGTTTCCTGCCGATGTTCGTCACCCGCAAGGAGCGCTGGCGTCAATACGGGGCCGCGACCCTGGGCATCGGGCTCATCTTTTTTGGCATGAGCGTGATGAGCGATGCCATGGCGCCCCTGCGGACCTATGCCCCCTTCCTGGAACTGATGCGCGGCCTGGAACGGCCGGCGGTCGGCATCCTGGTGGGGCTGGTCTTTACCGCCCTCATCCAGTCCTCCGCCGCCACCACCGGCATCGTCATCGTCCTGGCGGGCCAGGGGCTGATCAACCTGCCGGCGGGCATCGCCCTGGCCTTGGGGGCCAACATCGGCACCTGCGTCACCGCCCTGCTGGCCTGCATCGGTAAGCCCCGGGAGGCGGTGCGGGCCGCCCTGGTGCACCTGATTTTCAACGTGGCCGGCGTGCTGATCTGGATCGAGTTGATCGAGCCCCTGGCGCATGTCGTGACCTGGCTCTCGCCGTCTCATCCGGAGCTGACGGGGGCCGAACGCCTTGCCGCCGAGGCGCCGCGCCAGATCGCCAACGCCCACAGCCTGTTCAATATCGCCAATACCCTGATCTTCATCGGCTTTACCTCCCAGTTCGCGCGTCTGGTGAGCTGGCTGGTGCCCGAGCGGCCGGAGGCGGAGGAGGCGGTGGGTCGCGCCCGCTTCCTCGATGAGGAATTGCTGGCCACCCCGTCCCTGGCCCTGGATCGGGTACGGATGGAGGCGATGCGCATGGGGGAACGGGTTCAGGAGATGCTGGCGCGGATCCTGCCCGCCATCATCGCCGGCAATCGCGACAGCCTGGCGGAAGTCAAGGCCATGGACGACGCCGTGGACAGCCTCCACGCCCAGATCATCGGCTATCTGGGCAAGATCAGCCGCCTGACCCTCACGGAGGCCCAGACCGCCGACCTCATCCACCTCATGGGCGCCGTCAACGATCTGGAGAACATCGGCGACGTCATCGAGACCAACCTGGTGGTGCTGGGCAACGAGCGCATCGATCAGGGGCTGTCCATCAGTCAGCCGACCCGGGAGGTCCTCAACGGTTTCCATCGGGCGGTGACCAAGTCGGTGTGGGGGGCGGTCCAGGCCGTTGCGCAGAAGAACGCCCTGGCGGCCCAGACCGTCATGGACATGAAGCAGGAGATCAACCGCATCGCCGACTCCGCCGCCCTCCACCAGGCCCGCCGCCTGGTCGCCGCGGAGCCCAAGCGCATCCCGGCCTATACCATCGAGATGGACATCATCGAAAAGCTCAAGCGCATCTATTACTTCGCCAAGCGCATGGCCAAGTCCGTCACGGGGGAGCCGGAGAGTCGCTAGACTTCCCCGGGACACCTCCCTTGTTCTCCCGTACACCGCCTATCCCGAGGAGTGCCCGCCCATGACCGACGCCCATCCCCGCTTTACCATCAGTCAGGACAGCCTGCGGGAGCGCAGCCGTAACATCGCCTATGGCCTGCTGCTCAGTCTGGGGCTGGCGCTGATGGTGTACTGGGGCAATCTCCACTTTCCCCAGAGCTTCAATTACGCCCTGCTGGTCTCTGTCGTTCTCTTCGTGGTTTTCGCCAATCTCATCAATTACGTGCGGCATCGCCGCTATCTGCGTCTGGCGCGGGACCATTGGCTCGAGGTCCGGCCGGATCGGGTCGGCTTCCACTCCGCCGGCAACGTCACCGAACTGGATCTGGCGGATGTCGCGGCGCTCAACGTCTACCGCCGGCGGGGACGCCCCTATCTCATCCAGATCAAGCGCAAGGACAATCGTGGCATTCGTCTGGAGGGCTATGGCGACATGGAGGGCCTGTGCGGCGCCCTGAAGCGGCTGATCCCCAGCGCCCATGTCAATGATCGCGGCGGTCCCCCTGGCTAAGCGCCGGATCGCGTCAGTGCCGAGGCGGCTACTTGCCTCCCCCCGGTTGATAATGCCCCGATGGGAGGCTAAACCTATACCCAAGAAATGTTGATTTTAAGTCGGAACCTCCACTGAACGACCACATTTTGCCATGGCTTCAGCACCCGACGTAACCCCGGTGAGCCGACCCAGGGCCATTGCGGCCAGCAAGTTCCGCAACCGGGATCTGACTCCCCCCGCCCCCCTCGCCAGGCTGGTGGCCTTGGCGGATGTCCGTTTCAATGGTGATCGCCCCTGGGACATCCAGGTCCGGGACCCGGTCCTCTATGACCAGGTCCTGCGCCGGGGTTCCCTGGGCTTCGGTGAATCCTACCTGGACGGGGATTGGGAGAGCGATCGGCTCGACGAAACCTTCGACCGTCTGTTGCGGGCGGACCTGGACCGTAAGGTCACCCGGTTCGGCCGCCTCCGCTTCCTCGGCCTCTACCTGCGCAACCTCCTGACCAATCGCCAGTCCCGGCGGCGGGCATTCCAGGTCGGCGAACACCATTACGACATCGGCAATGACGTCTACGCCGCCATGCTGGATCCCCTGATGATCTATAGCTGCGGTTACTGGAAGGAGGCCACCACCCTGGCGGAGGCCCAGGTCGCCAAGCTCAGGCTCATCGGCGACAAGCTGGCATTGAGTCCCGGCGAGTCCCTGCTGGATATTGGCTGCGGCTGGGGTGGGCTGGCCCGCTACATGGTCGATCACTACGGCGTCAGCGTCACCGGCATCACCATCTCCAGGGAGCAGGCCAGTCTCGCCCAAGCGCGCTGCGCCGGGCTGCCGGTGGACATCCGCCTCATGGATTACCGGGAACTCGCGGGCCGGTTCGACAAAGTGGTCTCGGTCGGCATGTTCGAGCATGTCGGCCCGCGCAACTATGACGCCTTTTTCGCTACCGCCAACCGGTTGATGGCCCCCGCGGGCCTTTTCCTGCTCCACACCATCGGCAACTGCGACACCGTCCACGCCACCGACGCCTGGATCGACAAGTACATCTTCCCCAACGGCCACATCCCCTCCGCCCGTCAGATCGCCGCCGCGGTGGAGCCCTGGTTCATCATCGAGGACTGGCACAACTTCGGCCAGGACTACGACACCACCCTCATGGCCTGGTGGCGCAACTTCGATGCCGCCTGGCCCGGACTGGCTCCCCGCTACGGCGAACGTTTCTACCGCATGTTCAAATACTACCTGCATGCCTGCGCCGGCTACTTCCGCTCCCGTCAGGGCCAGTTGTGGCAATTGGTGCTTTCACGGCGCGGTCGCCGGGCCCTCTACCGCGCCCCGCGCTGAAGCCGGCACCGCTCTGATATCCCAGCCATTTCGGCCGGACCAGAGGGGGTCGGCGGGCGTCTGGCGGGGGGAGGGAACCCCCAGGAAGCCGAGGGTCAGGGCGTGGCCTTGAATGCCTGCTGAAACCGTTGCAAATCCCGGATGGTCCCGCAGACCAGGAGGGTATCGTCGGGACGGATCTGGAAATCGTCGGCAAACTCGATCAGCACCTCCTGGTCCCGCACGACGGCGATGATATTGGCCCCGGATCGGTGCCGGATTTCGTAGCGCCAGGGATGCGTGCCCGCCAGGGTCCCGCTGCCGAGGCGGCTGATGTGGATGCCGTTGTCGACGGGTACCACCTGTTCGCCGAGGAGGTGATAGGCCAGGATCTGGCCCGCCACCTCACTTTCGGAAATGGCGAAGTCGGCACCGGCCCGATAGATGCGTGCCGTGTTGCGGGCGCGGCTGACGCGGACGATCAAGGGGACTTCCGGGGCATGGTCACGCACCGCCGCGGCGGCGAAGATGGCTTCGCTGTCGTCGCTGAGGGCGAGGACCACGGCGCTGGCCTCCCGGACCCGCGCCCGCCGCAGGGTGCCGAGTTCGAGCACGTTGCCCAGGACATCGACCCCCGGATAGGGGTGGTTGTCGATGACAATGCAGTCTTCGCCGACATCCTGAAGCATCTGGGCCACCTTGAAACCCACGGCGCCGAAACCCGCGACCACGCAGGGGCCCTCGCGCCGGATGGGGAAGGCCAGACGTTCCAGCCCTTCCAAGTGGTCGGGAGTGCCAACCACGACCAGGATGGCGCCCGCCAACAAGCGGGTATCGGGCCCCTCGGGGGGCATGAAGCGGCCGCCATACCACTGACCGATGAGGGTGACGCCATGCTGGTGGCGCAGGTGGAGATCCCCCAGTCGTTGCCCGGCGAGGGGACTGTTGGGACGAAGGCGGAACTCGGTCATGCTGAGGCGGGTGCCGAGGAGGTGCAGGCCCTCGGCGGGGGGGCCGATACGCCGGCTGGCGCGGGAGGCCAGGGCGCCACCCAGCACGTGCGCGGGGGTGAAGACGTCGGTGGCGCCGATACGCAGCATGGGCGCCCGATAGAGGGGTTCCCTGGCCAGGGCGAAGATCTGTCCGGTGAAGCCGTACTCCCGCGCCAGGAAGGTGCAGCGGGCGTTGGCGTGGTCGTCGGCCAGGGTCACCACCGCCCGGGCATCCGCGACGTTCGCCAGCGCGGCGGGGTTCTGGGCCAGGTTGCCATAGACCACGACATGGCCCAGATCCCTGAGGGTCTGCGCCAGTTGCAGGTTTTCCTCATAGATGACGAAGGGGGTCGCGGTGCGCCGGAACTCATCCAGCAGGGTCTCGATGGCCGGACCGAAGCGATGGAAGAGGACCTTGCCCGTCATGACCGGTAATTGACGGGGCAGGCGCGTCTGGAAGCGCTCCTCCAGATAGGGCAGGAGGAAGATGGGAAAGATCAGGAACACCAGAAATTGCCCCATGATCTGACCGAGGATGACGTAAAGGGCGAAGACCGGATGCTGCCAGTGGCTGTCGTTGCCGTAGCCGGTGGTGGTGAGGGTTTCCGAGGCCCATTGCAGGCTCTCGAGAAAGGTGCGCGGCGCCCCCTCCAGATGTTCCATCCCCAGCATGTAGAGGCTGGCCATGGCGACCATGGTGGCCGGCAGGGCGGCCACGAAGAGGAGCAGTCGGCGGGTGGAACGGGAGAGGTGAAGGGTCATGTTTCAAACCGCCAGCCGGTAGCCGACGCCTTGTACGGTAAGGATGAAGCGGGGGCGCATGGGGTCGTCCCCCAGTTTCTGCCGCAGGTTGCCGACCAGGACCCGCAGGTAGTGGGTATCCTCCTGATGGCTCGGGCCCCAGACCTCGCGCAGGATCTGGTCGTGGGTCAGGACCTGCCCCTGGCTGGAGACCAGCAGGCTGAGCAGGGCGAACTCCTTGCG
>SBFV01000298.1 GCA_006227775.1 Gammaproteobacteria bacterium
ATCTTCCTCCAGGCCGACCTGGAGGGCGCCGATTTTGCGGGTGCCGATCTGACCCAGGCGATCTGGCAGGGCGCCCGGGCAGCGCGGGCGTCTTTCTTGCGGTCTAACCTCTATCAAGGCAACCTGGTATCCGCCGATCTCAGCCAGGCCGATATGCGCGGCGCGGATTTGACCTATGCCGACCTGTCCCATGCCAATCTGGAGGATGCCAACCTGAGTGGCGCGGGACTCTTTCGGGCCAAACTGCATCGAATACGTGATCGGGGGGCTTACTTCACCGACCGAGCCCGGGCACTTGGGGATGATCCCGAACAGGTTGCGGCGGAAAATTGGCGGCCTCAACCCCGCACCCAGGGGAAGGGTGAACACTGAGCCGTGATGAAATTACCTGGTGTAGAGAGCGTCCCATTTTCTGGTTCCCGAGTTGCCCTTGTCGGGAACTTCCCCCTATTCGGGCAGTAATTGAGGGAGAGTTTCTTGGTTCAGCGACAGCGGAGACTTCAATGGAGGCATTAAGCCCTGACCATCCGATACGATTCCACCCTTTTCCCCTCCATGTCGACGGTAACGTGCTGGAGATCGAGGAGAACCAGACCTGGTTTCGAATCGGAACCGCCGCGGGTGAACTTCGGGTTCGCCGCGCCCTCAGTTGCCTGGTCTGGCCCGAGGTCGGTGACCGGGTGCTGACCTCCGTCGGCTTGACCGACGAACCCTTCCTGATCGCGGTCCTGGAACGATTTTCCGGCAGTCCCCTGCGGCTGGTGATGCCCGGAGAGACCACAGTCGAGGTGGCGGCTGGCGGGGGGATGGGTTTGCGGGTCGATGGCCGCTTGACGCTCGAATCCCGGACCGGCGTCAATCTGGATGGTCCGGAAGTGGCGCTAAGGGGCGGTTCCTTGACTCTGGCGGCACGGCGTCTGAGCGTGATCGCGCGCGAGGCGGTGGCGTCCCTGAGGGTCACCCGTTTGATCGGGGACCTGATCGAGGCGACGGCCGAAAGCTTGCATCTGCGCCTGGATCGGTCCCGGCGCACGGTCCGGGATCTGGATCAGGTCCATGCGGGTTCGCTGGAAATGCGCGCCGAGCAGATGGCGCGCCTCCAGTCAGAAACCCTCATCGCCACCGCTCAGCGCCTGGTGAAGATCGACGGCGAACAGATCCACCTTGGCTAGGAGGGAACACCATGTTCGCGAATGCGCAGATGATGGGCACGGACACCGCCTTCCCGGACGTCTGTCTCACGCCCAGTCCCGCCGGCCCAGTGCCGGTACCCTATCCAAATATCGCCATGGGGCCCATGGCGGTGCCCAACGTGCCCAACATCCTTTTCATGGGGACGCCCGCGCACAACCTGGGTACCACCATTCCCATGACCAATGGCGACAATGCTGGCCTGGCCACGGGGGTCGCGTCGGGGACCGTCATGGGTCCCTCACGCCACCTGACCGGCGCCTTCTCTATCCTGATCAAAGGGATGCCGGCAAGCCGCATGACCAGCATGTCGCTTCAGAACAACACCAACGCACCGGGTTGTCGGGTGGTGCCGAGCCAGACGAAAATTCTCATGCTGGCGCCTTGAAGTATCACGGCGCGGGCAGCCGCCGCGGTATCAATATTGAACCAACTCGACGCGCCGGTTGAGCGCCCGTCCTTCCTCGGTCTGGTTGGACGCGACGGGCGCCGCATAGGAGACACCCACCGGGAAGAGCCGTGCCGAATTGACGCCGTGATCACGCACCAGTCGGGTCACCACCGCCTCAGCCCGACGTTGGGAGAGGTCACGGTTGTAGTCAAAGCCGCCCGCATTGTCGGTGTGACCGACCACCAGGAGTCTGAGTTCGGCGTCCGAGCGGAGCAGGGTCGCGATCTCGGCCAGAACCGGGGCGGATTCGGGCTTAACCGTCGCCTGATCGAAGTCGAAGAGGATGCCGTATAGGGCGATACGGCCGGAGTTATCGATCGCCTTGGCCATCTCCGGCGCACTCACTTGCACCATCCGGTGCTCGCGCGCCTTGCCCTCGATCAGGTCAACCACGGCGATCGCCCTTCCATTCAGCGCCTTGCATGAGTGACCGGTCTTCAGCACATAGGCGAGCACGGAGAGATGCGCCTGGTCCTCGGGCAAGGCCGCAGCGAGATAGCGCTGGTCCTGGATACGCTCGGTTTGGGCGCAATAGCCGTTGGAGAGGGGAGGATCCGAGATCTGTTCCTCGGGCCGGAGGACCATCGCCAGACTCATTTCGCCGCCGCCACCCCCGCTCGAACGTCCGGGATCGCCGCCGCACTCCTCGCGCTTACACTCCAGCAGCACCTGGCCTCCTCGGGATTCAACCTCATCCCGATAGTTGCGCACCACCTCGAGCGGCGAGCGGCCCTCGGGAATCAGGTAGACCCGACGCACTCGACGTCCCTCCAACTGCAAGGCCTGGGCTGGGGTGAACCAACGGTTGTTGTGACTGTCGCGACGCTGGCGATCTGGATCCATGCGTAAGGGTGCCGTCGGTAGCAGATATTCGTCGAAGGCCTTGTCGTCATAGGAGACGATCAGGGATCCCTCGTAGCGCTTCAATGACGCCGGATCGCGGGATCCCGGAAGATCGCCACTTGGAAGGGTTGCGTCCGCGACGGCATTGGCGGCTGAAAACGCCAACGCAATAATGGCAACGAGTCTAAGGAACATCGCTGATGACTCCTGGTTGACTGTCCTCTCCCATGAGGGGCATTAGGGTTCGGCAAGTACTCCAATTACCTTCGAAAGGGAAAAGAGGGCAGGTGGGTGAGGGTGTAGGTGGGGGTGAAAATCGAAGTTGGCCAATCTGGTGAGCGACGGGATTTGAAGTCGCTGGTGAAATAATAGATTGTGGATTTTTTAGTATAGTCTGTCGGGCATGGCGCGCCGGCATTGATTCTGGCCATCCGCCTGAACGAGGTTAAATGCCTATCATCGAAGAGACCATCCTCGCCCATCCCGGATCCATGCCCAGTTCGCTCCCGGCGATCGAGGTCGAATATCAGGATAGCCATGGCATCACCTGTCGGGCCTATTACAACGTGCCCTTCCTGATCGGACGCGGCGATGATTGCGCGCTGCGGATCATGCATGCCGAGGTCAGCCGCCATCATCTGGCGATCTATCCCGAGGGAGGGCAATGGTGGGCGCGGGATTTGAGCAGCCGTAACGGCAGCCTGATCGACGGCCGTAGGATCGACGCAGTGCCACTGCAGGGGACGACCACCCTGTCCCTGGGCAGCGGGGGGCCAAAGATCAAGCTGATCCTGCCCAAACTGGCCGAGGACCGGCCAGAGCACCACTCCCTGGAGCAGATCGCCCGGCATTACTTCGATGCCACCCAAGGGGATGGGGCTGGCGAACACACCCTGATGGTGCGCCGGGCCTTCTCCGACCTGAAGCGGCGGCAGCGCACCCTCTATCTCGGCCTGATCGGCTTCGTCCTCTTGCTGTTGATGCTGGTCGGCAGCTTTGCCATCTACCAGCACTTGCAGTTGGAACATACCGCCAGGCTAGCCAACGATATCTTCTACGACATGAAGGATATCGAGTTGCAGATCGCCAATCTCGAGGCAAGCGTCGACGCGGCAGCATCCGCCGAGCTGAAGGCCCAGGTGGCGGAATCGAAACGGCGACTTGCGTCCATGCGGGAGCGCTACGATCTCTTCGTGGAAAAGATCCAGGCCGCGCGCCCCGTCCCCCTGAACACTGAAGACAAACTGATCCTGCACATGGCCAGGGTGTTTGGCGAAACGGAAGTGGACGTCCCCGAAGAATTCGCCGCGGAGGTCAAGACCTATATCCGCAAATGGCAGTCCTCCCCACGGCTGCCCCGCGCCATCCGCCGACTCCATGAAAACGGTTATGCCCCGACGATCCAGCGGGCGCTCACGGAAAGGGGCCTGCCGCCTCAGTTCCTCTATCTGGCCCTGCAGGAGAGCAATTTTCAGCCAGAGATCGTCGGCCCCCCCACCCGTTACGGTCGCGCCAAGGGCATGTGGCAGTTCATTCCCGAAACCGCCCGTCGTTACGGCCTGCAGCCCGGCCCCCTGCAAAGTCTCGGGGACTACGACCCGGCGGATGAGCGGCACGATTTCACCAAATCGACCCAGGCGGCGGCGAAATATCTCAAAGATATCTACCGCACCGATGCCCAGGCCTCGGGTCTCCTGGTCATGGCCTCCTACAACTGGGGTGAGGGCAACGTCATCAAGCGACTGCGTCAGATGCCGGAAAACCCTCGTGACCGCAACTTCTGGTTGCTCTTACGGGAGCACAAGATCCCACAGGAGACCTACGACTATGTTTTCTACATTTTTTCGGCGGCGGTAATCGGCGAGAATCCGGGCCTCTTCGGCTTTGACTTCAAGAATCCCTTGACCCCTTAATCCCATGAGGATTGAGAGCGGAGGGACTGGATGGAGCGGAAAGGTGGGCCTTGACACCCTGATCCTCACGACGATGCGGCTAGGAAGGGGCGAGATCCATACCTCGGCTGACGGAGTCCCCTCAGGCTGGGCATGTTATGCCTGGTCGATCCTGACAGCGGTTGTCATCCTGAGCGGATGTGCCACGACCGACCCAGGGTTAAGGGACCCGCAGACCCTATCCCCAACCCAGGAAGAGCAGGGAATGCAGGAAATTGAGTCCTTGGTCACCACTGGCGACCCCTTTCGCCATCTCATCTTCAGGCACTCTGGCCTCGGGCAGTCTTCGGGGGAGAGGAAGATGAAGGAGAAGCAGGAGAACAAGGAGTTCGGGGAGAATGGGGAGATCAGGGACCTCCACGTCTATCTCGAAGGCGATGGCCGACCCTGGTTGACCCGCCATGAGGTTGCCTCCGATCCTACCGGTCGCGACCTCCTGGCGCTGCGGTTGATGGCGCGGGACCCGGTGGAAAGCATCTACGTCGGTCGACCCTGTTACCACGGCTTCGCGGCGGACCCTGGCTGCCGACCCTGGTTGTGGACACATGGCCGTTATAGCTCCGAGGTCATCAGGACCCTGGTGGCGGCCATCAGGGGCATCCTGCCGCCACGCTCGCAATCCCGGATCACCTTGATCGGCTACAGTGGTGGCGGGGTCCTCGCAATCCTGATGGCGCCAAATCTGGAGGGGGTCGTTCAGGTGATCACGATCGCCGCCAATCTGGATACCGACGCCTGGACTAAATACCACGGCTACAGCCCCTTGAGCGGATCGCTCAATCCCGCCCGTCTGGCACCCCTGGATGGGGGCATCCGGCAACTACACCTGATCGGTGATCAGGATGCCAGGGTGCCCCTCACCAGCGTCACCACCTATCTGGCCCGCAACCCTAAGGCGACCCTCAGGATACTGCCCGGTTTCGATCACCACTGCTGCTGGGCGGAGCAATGGCCGGATATCCTCAGGGACCTTGTGCCTTAAAGGGCTTTCATTCCCTGAGGGTCGGCCGACCTTGAGGATCGGCCGACCCCCCCGCCGGGTGACCAAACGCGATCAGAAAGCGAGACTGACGCCGGCCGTGACGATTTGCTCCGTGTAGTCCTGCATCCCCAATGCCGCCTGATAGCTGAGGAAGGCGGTACGCCCCTGACCGAACTGGGCGCCGACCCCAAGGCCGAGCCTGACGAGATCAGTTTCCAAAGCGTCGACCGGCAGGACAAAGCCGAACTGGCTGGGATCATTCGCGAAATAACCTGTCACCTCTTCATCGCCGTCCTGGAACTCATGTTCCCACTGCAACCAGCCCTGCAGACTGAGGACGGCGCTGCGGGTACTGATCGAGCGGGAGACCTGGGTGCCCAGGATCGACTTGAAGGAGATGGCATCCTGTCCCTGGATGACGAGATCCAGCCCATCCGCTCCCTGTTCGCGATAGCTGTCGAGGGAGGCGCTGGTGTATTGCAGGCGTCCGTACAGATCAAAGATGGTGCCGCCACGGATCAGGTCATAACCTGCACCGAACATCAGGGTATATTGATCGCCATCGAACCCCGCATTGGCCGTGCGCTTGGCCCCCAGCAGGCTGTACTCGATGTTGCGGTCTTGATCGTAACTATCCCAGCCATAGGTGGCGGAGCCTTCGAGATAGAAATGCTCGGTGGGGTAATAGGTTCCGTAGACTGACATACTCCAGCTTTCATCATCCAGGGTCCCGCCATCGGCATCGATATCGACGCCGGTGCTGGTGTAGCCGAGGGCCGCGCCCAGGATCAGTCCATTGGTGAAGCGGTAATCCGTGCCCGCGGTCAGACCCAGTCGATCGTAGTCGAAGCCGTCCTCGTTGACCGATTTATCTTTCTTACCCCACTGGACATCGCCGGTGATGAAAATGCCCAGACGCTCGAAGGGCCAGTCCTCATCGGCGCTGGCCCCGCCACCGCTCTCCCGCCCCTGCTTGAAGGCCTGCTCCAGCAGACTGCCGGAGAAGGTCTTATCGGCAAGACCAACCTTCAGCCCGCCAAGACTGACACCCTTGGCGCCGCGCCGTAGCTCTCTGAGCCGCTCCACCAGGTTGACGACCTGAAGGGATGAAATCTGGGTCAAGAGCTTGCGCGGGGCGCTGGCTTGTTCAGGTGTCAGGGCGACAATCCCCTGCACCGCGGCCTGAGGATCCTCGCCGGTGGCGGCCAGGAGCTTCCGGCACTGGTCGAGCAGGTCTTGCTCGCCGGCGGTCAACGGACGCTGCTGACCAATCGCATTCAAACGCGGGCAGAGGGAATCGAGCGCACCCCCCACGGAGATTTGTCCAGGGGTCAGGCCAGGCAGTCCGGCGAGAGGGGAGGAAACCAGGGCGGAGAATTCGACCCAA
>SBFV01000125.1 GCA_006227775.1 Gammaproteobacteria bacterium
GGGCGATCCAGTATACCCGAAGGATTCCGGTCTTCGGTCAGGGCAGAGATCGGTGAGAGCCGACCATGGCTTTACGATGCCTATATAATCCTTCGGCCTTTCCCGTATTCACCCCTTTCCCGTGTTCACCCCTTTCCCGTTTTCGCAAACCCCGTTTTGAACCCCCCTGATCTCTTTGCTGCCCTGGTGGATTCATCGGCCTGGCCCTGGCTGCGGGCGGGCCTGCATGGGGCCTTTTTCCTCGTCGCCTTCTATCTGCTGAAGCGGATGTATGACTGGCGGCCATCGACGGAACCCCGCCATCTGGGGACCCCACGCCTACCCCTGCGATTCGCCGCCCTGGGGCTTGGTCTGCTCTTCGCCCTCCTCCTCGGCTACCAGGCGAGCTGGCAACTGGCGGGGCTCTTCCGCCCCCAGTTCCTGGCCTTCATGCAGACCTATGACCGGCGCCAGTTCAACCCCGCCCATGGCATCCAGCGCGGGCGCATTCTGGACCGGCGCGGCGAGGTCCTGGCCTACAGTGAGGAAGCGGAGGGCAAGGTCAGGCGCCGTTATCCCTATGGCCCCGCCTTCGCCCACACCATTGGCTATAGCCACCCCCGCTTCGGCGCCGCCGGGGTGGAGGCGGCGGCCACCCAGCACCTCAACGGCGCCAACCCGGAGCGGCTGGAATCCTGGGGGGAACTGGGCCGCCAGTTGCTGACCCAGGGCAAGCGGCCCCGGGGCCAGGATCTGGTCCTGACCCTGGACCTGGAGCTGCAACTGGCGGCCCTGCAGGGACTGGGCAACCGCCGCGGCGCCGTGGTCCTGCTGCGGCCGGCGGACGGCGCCCTCCTGGCCCTGGCGAGCACCCCGACCTTCGACCCCAGCCAGATCTCCGCCGCCCTGTTCGCCGATCGACCGGCGGATTCCCCCCTCCTCAACCGGGCCACCCAGGGTCTATACCCCCCCGGCTCCACCTTCAAGATCGCCCTGGCCGCCGAAGCCCTGGAGCAGGGCTTCACCGGCACCCTCCATTGCCCGGCGGAGGGGTTCACCACCTCCCCCCGCTACCCCCTGATCCGCGACCATGACTATTACAGCGCCCGCCGCGCCGGCCGCGCCTGGGCTGGCCATGGCAACCTGGACCTGAGCACGGCCTTCAGCGAGTCCTCCAACGTCTTCTTCGCCCAGCTTGGGGTTCAGTATGGCCACGCCGCTTTTCGCGCCAATCTGGAACGGTTGCTCTTCGGCCAGCCGGTCAGGCTCTACCCCGGCATGGACCGTACCGGGGCCATCAATACCAGCCGGGTACCGCGCATCACCGACAAAGACCAGTATGGCCTGGCCCAGGCATCCATCGGCCAGGGGGTGGTGACCGCCTCCCCGGCTCATCTGGCGCTGATCACGGCGGCCATTGCCCGACAGGGTGTCGCCATGAAACCGCGCCTCATCGCCACCGATCCACCCGCTACCCTGGAGCGTCTCATGTCGGAGGCCACCGCCAAACGGCTGAGCAAGATGATGCGCCAGGTGGTGACCGAGGGGACCGGCAAAACCATCAATAGCGACAAATTGGCCATCGCCGGCAAGACCGGCACGGCGGAAAACGCCCAGGGGGCCGCCCACGGCTGGTTCGTCGGCTTCGCCCCGGCGGAAAGACCCGCCCTGGCGGTGGCGGTGTTGGTGGAACAGGGCGGCTATGGCGCCACCAGCGCCGCCCCCATCGCCCGGGACCTGCTGCTGCGGGCACAGGACCTGGGGTTAATGGAATGACGGCGACAAGCCCCGACCCCGGCATCGCCGGCCTTAACGACCAGGCAGAGCCGCCCCCTCGCCCCCCTCGATGAGGATGCCTGACCTCTTTTTTTCCGTTAGCGGCCCCGGGGATCCATCGCTGGGGGGGTGGCTGAGATGAGAACCCTGGCGCCTTGGGAGGCCCGGCGAGCGGAGCGGGAACTGCTGTTGATCTGCCTCGGCGGCATCGCCCTGGGGGTCATCATGGTACTCGCCTCCTTGCACACGGCGGACAAGCCTGTGGACCTGACTCGGCTCCTGCCGTTTCTCGCCTATGCCCTCTGCCTGGGGGGACTCCACCTGGCCCTGGTGGTGGGCGGGTCCCGGGGCGACCCGTTCCTGGTCGTTACCCTGGCCTTTCTGGCGGGCTTTGGTCTGCTGGCACGGATGCGCCTGGGGGCCTTCGATGGCGACGGATCGGACCCGGGCGGCCTCGCCGGCCTGGCCGATTATGCCTTCGTGGGCGGCTTCGCCCTCCTGACCGTCCTGGCCCTGGGATTCGGCGGCGGCCGCTACCGTACCCTGGCGGCCGGTCAGTGGGTCTGGACCTGGGCCGGCCTCTCGGTCGTTCTGGTGCTCGTCCTGCTGGTCACCGGCCAGCGCTTCCGTGGCGCCGTCTTCGGAGCCGGTCTCATCACCCCCACGGAGTTGCTCAAGATCAGCTTCGTCCTCTTCAGCGCCGCCTACATCGCGCGCCATGCCAAGGCACTGGGGGTCTGGGTCTTCCATGGCCTGCTGCCGCCCTGGCGCCCCCTCCTCCCCCTGGCGGGGGTGGGCGCGGTGCTGCTGCTCATGCTGCTGATCCAGCGTGACTTGGGCATGGCCCTCCTGCTTGGCCTGACCCTGCCGGTGCTGCTGGTCCTGGGCACCGGCCGTTGGGGCTATGCCGCTTATGGCCTGGCGGTGGCCAGCCTCCTCGGCTGGCTGCTGCTGGCGGTGTTCGAGCACGGGGAGCGGCGCATCCAGGCCTGGCTCTACCCCTTCCAGGACCCCACCGGCGGCAGTTGGCAGGTATTGCAGGGGCTTTCGGGCATGTATGCCGGCGGGCTCTGGGGCGACGGCTTCGGCGCCGGTAATCCGGAGTACACCCCCATCGCCGAATCGGACTTCATCTACGCCGTCATCGGCGAGGAACTGGGCTTTGTCGGCACCGCCCTGGTGCTGGCCTTCTTCCTGATCCTTATCCTGCGCGGGCTCCAGATCGCTGTTCGCACCCGATCCCCCTTTGGCCTGTTGCTGGCCGCCGGACTGACCACCATCCTGGCGGCGCAGCTCGTCCTGAACGTCGGGGGCGTGACCAACTTTCTTCCCCTTACCGGTCTCACCCTGCCCTTCATCAGTCAGGGGGGCAGCAGCCTGGTGACGGCCTTCGCCATCCTCGGCCTGCTGTTGGCCATATCCGACGGGGAGCCGTCACGAAGCACCGGCGGCAAGCGCGAGGTCAGCAACCGGAAGAAGAGCCGGGACCCGGCATCGACCACTGGAGCTGGGATTCCTTCCCGCGCAAGGAAACCCCGAAATTCAGGTGCGATGCGCCTCAAACCCCATTAGGACTGCCCCCCTCCGCGCTTCACGCCTGCTCCAGGCTCAACCTGAAACCGCGGGCCACGCTAGGCGACATCTTCCTTGAGAGCGACCGAAATGTCCTTCCGCGCGAGGAAGCGATCCACGGCCGTCGACAGGTTGAACAGCATCCGTTCTCGACCGAGCGTTTCCCCGAGGGGGGAGCGTTGGACCATGCTGAGGGCCTCGGGGTTGAGGCCAACCAGCCAGAGCAGGGCGCCGCGCTCGCGCAGGCGTTCCTCGCCCTCGGTGAGCATCTTGAGCGCCGAGTACTCGATGTCTGGCACGGCGCTGAAGTCGAGGGCTATCACCCTGGGCTTTTCGGCATCGATCAGCGGCAGCATCTGCTCGGCGATGTGCTGGGCGTTGGCGAAGAAGATCCGGCCTTCGGCGCGCAGGATCAGCAGGCCGGGGAAGGATTCATCCTCCGGGTGCTCGTCCGTGCGCGGGCGGAAGACGTCGGTACCCGGCTTGCGGCCGAGGACATAGACCGGCGGGCGCGCGGTCTGAAAGGCGAGGGCGACCAGGGAGAGAATGACCGCCACGGTGATGCCCTTGAGGGTACCGAGCAGGACGACGCCGCCGAAGGCTGCCAGGGCCCAAAGAAACTCCATCTTGCGCACGCGCAGGATGTCGCGAAACTCCGCCGGCTGGATGAGGCCGACCGAGTACACGATGACCACGGCGGCCAGGGTCGCCTGGGGCATCAGCCCCATCAGGGGCGCGAGCAGGAGCAGGGTCGCCACCGCCGCCGCGGCCGTCACCAGACCCGCCACCTGAGAGCGAGAGCCGGCGCGGCGGTTCACCGCCGTCTGTGAGGTGCCGCCCCCGGCCGGCATGCCGCTGAGGAGGCCGCCGGCGATGTTCCCGAGCCCGGTGGCAACGAGCTCCCGGTTGGGCTCCGGCCGGGGCTCGCCGCGGCCCGCGAAGGCCCGCGCGGCCGCGATGGTCTCGGTGAAGCTCATGAGCGCGATGCCGAGCGCGCCGGGCCAGAGCTGCTCCACCAGATCGAGGTTGGGTGCGGTCAAGGCCGGCAGTCCCTGGGGGATGTAACCCAAGGTCTCGACGCCCAGGGTGTGGAGCGCGAACAGGCCCGAGGCGGCGATGCCGAGCGCGATCGCCACCAGGGGCGCTGGGGCGCGGGGCGCGAATCGCTCGAGGCCCACCAGGATGGCCAACATTGCCGCGCCGACCGCGAGTGTCGCGAGTGAGGTCTCCGGCAGGTGCTGAAAGAGCGCCAGCAGATTCTGGAGGAAGCCGCCCTTGTCGAAGTGAATGCCCAAGAGCTTGGGTACCTGGTCGAGGACGATGACCAGCCCGATCCCCGCCTTGAAACCGGTGAGCACCGGCTCCGAGATGAAGCTGGCGACGGCGCCGAGACGCAGCACCGCGGCCAGGATCAGCATGAACCCGACCAAGACGGCGAGGGTGGCGGAGGCGGTAAGCAAGGCCGCCGGATCCCCGTCCGGAACCACCAGCGCGAGCTGAGTCCCGGTGAGGATCGCCAGCGTCGTGGTGGTGCTGACGCTGAGTGGTCGCGAGGTCCCGAGGATGGCGTAGATCACCATGGGGACGAAGGCCGTGTAGAGCCCCACCTCCACGGGCAGCCCGGCGACCGTGGCGTAGGCCATGGCCTTGGGGATCACCACCGCCGCCGTGGTCAGGCCGGCGATGAGATCCGGACGCAGCCACGTCTTGTCGTAGCCGCCGAGCCAGTCGCAGATCGGGATCGCATGCATAAGGATTTACTCTGGGAAAATGTGGGTTGATGGCCCAACGGCGATCAATGTCTCCGGGCCGCAAGGATCCGCGGAAACGAGATGTCTGGCGGACGACCTTGCCAGGCTTGCCGCGGCCGCCGCCATGTGGCCGAAGACCGCCCGATAGAGTGCGCAATAGGGATCTTTCTCGGATAGCCGACCGTAGACGCTGTAGGCCCGAACCGGGCACCCCCCATGACACAGGGCGAGGTAGTCGCAATCGATGCACCCGCCTTGTACCAGTGCCATCGGCCGCTGATGGAAGCGCGCCAGCACCGAGCTATCCCGCAGCAGCGCCCCGAGGCTTGCGGATTCGAAGAGGTTGCCGAAGCGATAGTCGGGATAGCTCGCCACCCAGCAGTCGCATTGGGCCATGTGGCCGCGAGCATCGATCGAAATCATGTGGTTGGCGCAGTCCTCGGTCCAGATGCAGGGCAAGAGTGCCGGCTGGTCCTGAAAGTAGGCCAGTAGCTCGTCGAACGGGCCGACCCGCACCCCGCTCGCGAGGCCGCGCGCGAGCCAGAGATCGGCCAGATCGACGTAGAACCGGGCGAGCGGCTCGGGGTCCAGGGGCAAGAGCTGCTTGACCGCATTGGGCGACCCGCCGGGAAAGGGCGTGTTGACCTGGAAACTTCGGATGTCGAGCACATCGACGAAATACGCGTAGAAGCGCTCGGCACCCATCTCCAGGGTCGCCGGGTTGGGCACGGCGATGACCTGCACGTCGATGCCGGCTGCGCGTGCCCGATGCAGGTTACGCACCCAGATCTCGGTGTAGTCCGCCGCCTCCCGTCCCCGCCGGCGGCGATAGAGGTTCGGATAGTCCATCGAGGTGCTGACGCGATTGCCGAAGATCTCCCGGATCGGATCGTTCCAGCCTGCGTGGTAGCCGATCAGATTGGTCTGCAAGCCGTGGCTCACCGTGCATCCGCGGGCCGCTGCCGCCTCGTCGATTTGCGCGCAGGCGCGCATCAGCCAGGATGGCGACAGGGTCATGATCTCGCCGCCCTGCCAGTGGATCGTGAGCTCGGCGATCTTCCGCTCCCCCAGAGGATCAAGCACCTTGTCGACGATCTCCGCCAGGCGCTCCAGGGACAGTCGATCCTTGGTCTTGTCCTCGAAGCAATAGTCGCAGGCGGCATTGCACTGGAGGGTCGGAAGCAGGATCAGCGACAGGGCCTTAGCGCTCATGAGAAGGTATCTCAGGCTGCTCGTGTAACGTATCGAGCCCGCCCCGCAGCTCGGTTGCCGCCGCGCGCAAATCGCCCAGAAGCCGCCTGATCCCGCTGCACGCGAAGTCTGTGTCCGGCCACTTAAAGTAGCCCTCGCACCACGCCAGCCACTCGCATCCTCTGCACTCGGCCCCGGCGGCGACCAGCCCGTCCCGGAAGGCGCTCGTGCATGCCGGACCCTGGTCGGGGAGTTCCATCCCCCGCTCGTCCAAGACGCGGATCTCAGCCGGATCGCGCTCCATGAGCGACCAGAGACGCACCGGGCGCTCGTGCACCAGGGCGATCAGCATCCCGTGAAAGGGCTCGACCGGTTGGTCGACGGTGGGGTTGTGCAGAAAGGTGTCGAGGGCCTGTTGGGCCTCTGCCACCGCCTCCGGCACGGGCTGGTGCCCGGTCAGGCGTACCCCGAAGCCGAGCGAGACGGCGAGCTTCGTCGCCCGTGCAAGACCTGGAACCCAGGGGACGGA
>SBFV01000369.1 GCA_006227775.1 Gammaproteobacteria bacterium
CATGCTGCCCATGGGCTATGAGTTTGGCTTTCAGCGCCGCCTGCACGTGGTCAAGACCCGGCCCGAGGACTGGGAGGTCCCGGCGGTGGACCTGACCGCCTTCATCACCACCGTCAACCGCATCAAGGCCAGCCACCCGGTCTTTGGCGAGGACGGTCTCCTTCAGCGCCTCGAATCCGCCAATCCGGCCATCCTGCTGTTGTGGCAAGCCTCCACCCAGGGCCAGAACCAGTCCCTGCTGGTGCTGAACAAGGACCCCTGGAACCGTCAACACTTCCACTGCGACGACCTCTACCGGCTGGTCCAGGCCCCACCGCCCCTCCTCGACGTGTCACCGGAGTGGGCCATGGATTACCTGCCAACCCCCTTCGATTTCGTACTGGACCCCGGCATGGCGCGCGTCTTCGTCACCCGCGCCAGGCCCACCTCGGAGAATCCCTAGCCATGCCCTCCCCTTTCCTGCCCCGCTTCGTGGACCTGCCGGCGGAACTTCCGATTTTCCCCCTCGCGGGACCCGTCGCCATGCCCGGCATCCAGCTCCCCCTCAACATCTTCGAGCCGCGCTACCTGAACATGGTCCAGGACGCCATGGGCGGCGACCACCTCATCGGCATGATCCAACCCCTGACCGGTCAGGAAGAGGTGGAGATCCCGCTATTGCACAAGATCGGCTGCGCCGGGCGCATCACCTCCTACAGCGAGACCAACGACGGTCGCATCGTCATCGTCCTCACCGGCGTCTGCCGCTTCGAGATTCTGGGGGAATTGGAGGAACGACATGGCTATCGCCGGGTTCGCGTCAGTTGGGATCGCTTCGCCCCGGACTTCCTGACCGAGCAGGACGGCATCGTCAACCGTGACCGCTTCCTGACCTCCCTGCGCAATTACGTCCGTCCCCGCGGGATCGAGATCCCCTGGGACGATCTCAAGTCCATGGCGGACCTGGACCTGGTGAACCTCCTCACCTCCCATCTCCCCCTGACCCCCGAGGACAAGCAGGCCTTGATCGAGACCAACACCCTGGCGGACCGTGCCGAACTGATGCGCGGCCTGATGGACATGGCCACCGCGTCGAGCGTCGAGGGGGTGGAACAGCGGCACTGATCTGGCCTGCCGCCGCTTACCGCATCGCGCCAGCGAGGACATTGGGACCGAAAATGATCCTGCCGACCCGACCGTCCGCCAGATAGAGGCCACCCACACCATCCCGACCGCCGCGATCCCGGACCACCTGCGCCCAGCCCCTACCGCCATCGCTACACGCCACCTGGAAGATGGCCCGGGTGTCTCCGGCTAAGGCATCGTAACCCCCCCAGCAGCTCAGCCCCGCCCGCTCCACCCGAAAGCCGGCGGCAAAGGGATGGGACCAGTAGCGGCCCGTCAGCGGATGCCCCTCCAGCATCACCGCGAAGGGACCGGCGGAGGTGGCGCCTGTCTCGTTCGGCTCCCGCCGCGCCTTGCGATACTCCGCCCAGGTGCTGTTGATGCAGGTTGCGTAAGCCTCCGGCGCAACCTCCCCACAGAGCAGGGCGCCGTACTCCTCCACCGAGATCGGGGAATAGAGTGCCCCCCAGCGCTCCGGTTCCTCGGTGGTTCCGAATCCCGCAAAGATGCCGCAGACGCCGAGGGTCTGGTTGGCGGTACCGTCAAAGCGATTGAAGTCCGTGGCGGGCTTTCGGCCACAGCAGCCCGTGATGCCGGCACCCAGGGCCAAAGCGAGCGCCAGGATCAGGACCGGCCTCGGACAACCTGGCCACGGCGGCACCTAGAGCTCCGCCCACATCCGCATCAGGTTGGCGAAGGAACGGTCCACATAGCCCGTGGTCGGGGTCCCCGGGGCCTCCCGGAGCAGAGCCTCGCGGGCCAGGTTGAGTTCATAGAGCAATTCCCGCCGGGCGGCGTCACGGACGTAGCTCTGAATCCAGGTCAGGGCCACCAAGCGCTCGCCGCGGGTGACGGGGGCGACCCGATGCAGGCTGGAAGACGGATAGACTACCGCATCCCCGGCGGGGAGCTTGACCTGCTGGTCCCCGAAAGGCGTGCGCACCACCAGTTCGCCGCCATCGTAGCTCTCCGGGGGGTTCAGAAAGATGGTCATGGAGACGTCGGTGCGGAAGCGCGGCCCCGTGGTGCCCATGATGGGATCATCCACATGGTCGCCGTAGGTCATCCCCGGCTCGTAGCGGGCGATGATGGGGTCAGCGACCCGATGCGGCAGGGTGCCGAAGCGGAAGGTCTCGTGATGGCCCAGGCTGGCCATGATGACGCGGATCAGGCGGCGCATGCGCTGCTCGTCCGGTTCCAGTTCCTGGTTATGCTTGACCCGGGCGGCGGCAAAACCGGCGGTGAGCCGGCCGTCGACGAAATTGGCCCCTTGGAGGATTTCATGGATCTTGTCCACCTGGGCGGTGTTGAGCAAGCCGGGAATGGTGATGAGCATCAGGGTGACCTTGGCCGGGTATCTTCGGGATTTTGCTAGAATGCCCGATACCGTCCACTCGTGAAAGGGTATCCGCCATGCTGCTCAAGGCCATCATCGACGACCAGGAACTCAGCCTCGAGATTCCGGAACGCCTCCTGCGGGAAGGCCAGGTCTTCTTCGACAAACTGGACGCCGACATGGACCAAGGCTGGCAGATGAGTCGCGAATGGGTCGCCAGGCCCAACCAGGTCGAGCGCTGCCAGATCGTCGCCGACAAGCTGCTGACGGCCTTGGAAAAGGAGAACGAGCGCCTGGGCATGCTCATGGCCGGCTACCTCCTGAGCCGCATGCCGGGTCTCGCCTCCGTGACCCTGGATACCCACGGGGAGATGCAGAACACCCTCTTCCAGGTGGTGGAGGGCGCCAGCGCGACGGCCGCCGCGGCCACGGCCAGCGATCCAATCTCCACCCCCGCGAGGGTCTCTGCCGGTGGGGCCGCGGCCACTGGGGAGGATGATGTCCCCTTCATCCCCAGCCCGGCCCCCATGGGTCTGGATAAATTCCAGGCCATGGAACAGGCCGGCAATGACGTCACCCCCGTCTTCAAGGTCGGCAAGGGCTACCGCTTCTCCGTCTACGACCATGGCAGCGGCCACTGGGTGGACGCACCCCTCGTTGCCAAGGAGGCCGATGCGGAACGCCTGCGTCAGGCGGCCTTCAAGGCGCGCTTCGAGTCTTTACAGCTATCGCCCCGCTGATGACTGGGGCCTGCGTCCCCTTCAGCGTTGGGACCTGGGGCTCGTGCGAGCCTGATTTGACGGGAAAGAGGGGCCCGCCCTGAACCCTAGGGAAAACTGCCTGGAGACACCACCTTCCCCTCCATGGCCTCCGGATAGGAGGCTGGATTCCGATTCATCCCAACCCATGCCAAGAGGACTACGCCACCATGAACTGGAAAGAACATCTCGACAAGGCGGTCGCCGCCGTGAAAGAAGCCGCCACCAGCGAGAAGGCCCAGGAACTCGCCGCCAAGGCCAAGGCTACCGCCGCGGTGGTGGTGGACAAGGTCAAGAGTGGCGCCGTCGATGCCGCCGATGCCCTGGTGGAGGCCAACCGCGACCCCTCCGCCCTGCGGGTGCAGTTCCTGAACGCCGATCTCAGCATTCTCTCTCCCGCCGAGGGGATCTCCATCAGCCGTCCCGATGCCGCCACCCTGGTGGTCGCCGATGGTCAGGGCAACGGCCTGGTGATCAACGCCGCCGCCGATCCGGCCTACGTCGCCGAGATGATCGGCTCGGTCGCCCGGCTGAACGGCAATACGTTCGATCTGGGCACCGAGGATGGCGTCAACGTCGTCGTGACCAAGTTCTGAACCGCCACACGTCCCGCCTGACATCAGCCGCGCAGGATAACCCGGTGTAGCCTGTGCAAGGGGCACGTGGAGTTCAGCGGCATTCGCCCCTCATCACCCTGTAACCGAGCAAAATGCGAAAGGGGCCGTTTGGCCCCTTTGTTATGGCTCAGCGATCAGAAATGGCGAACAGCCCTGATCCTAACCCTGCTGCCCCCCTCTCCCCAGCCCTCCCCCGCCAGGGGGGAGGGAGGAAGAGAATCCGCGACTGGGGCTGCCAGTTCCAGCTGAGGCAGCGGGGGTGGGCGTGGATGCTTACCCCCAGATCGATGGCCTTCATGCTCAGGGGACGTGGACGCTTACCCCTGATCGATGGCCTTCATGCTCAGACGGATGCGGCCCTGCTTGTCCACCTCCAGGACCTTGACGCGGACGATGTCGCCCTCCGCCAGCTTGTCGCTGACGTTCTGGACGCGCTCGTCGCTGATCTGGGAGATATGCACCAAACCGTCGCGGCCAGGGAGGATGGTGACGAAGGCGCCGAAGTCCATGAGGCGCGCCACCCGGCCCTCGTAGATCGCGCCCACCTCGACGTCGGCGGTAATGAGGGCGATGCGCCGCTTGGCCTCCTCGCCGGCGCTCTTGACCACCGAAAAGATCTTGACCAGACCGTTGTCGTTGATGTCGATGGTGGCCCCGGTCTCCTCGGTGATGGCGCGGATGACGGTGCCGCCCTTGCCGATGACGTCGCGGATCTTCTCGGGGTGGATCTTGAACTCGATGATGCGTGGGGCGTGCTCGGACATCTCGGCGCGGTGGGCGCCGATGACCTTGTTCATCTCCCCGAGGATGTGCAGCCGTCCTTCCTTGGCCTGGGCCAGGGCCTGCGCCATGATCTCCCGGGTGATGCCCTCGATCTTGATGTCCATCTGCAGGGCATTGATGCCCGCGGCGGTGCCGGCGACCTTGAAGTCCATGTCGCCCAGGTGGTCCTCGTCACCCATGATGTCGGTAAGGACGGCGAAGCGGTCACCCGCCTTGATCAGGCCCATGGCCACGCCGGCCACGGCGCTCTTGATGGGCACGCCGGCGTCCATCAGCGACAGGCTGGTGCCACAGACGCTGGCCATGGAACTGGAGCCGTTGGACTCGGTGATCTCGGAGACCACGCGTACCGAGTAGGGGAACTCCTCCATACTGGGCATGCAGGCGAGGATGCCGCGCTTGGCCAGGCGGCCGTGGCCGATCTCCCGCCGCTTGGGGCTGCCGATGCGGCCGATCTCGCCCACGCAGAAGGGCGGGAAGTTGTAGTGGAGCATGAAAGGCTCCCTACGCTCCCCCTCCAGGGCGTCGATGATCTGGGAATCCCGCTCGGTGCCCAGGGTGGTGACGACCAGGGCCTGAGTCTCGCCGCGGGTGAAGAGGGCGGAACCGTGGGTGCGCGGCAGGACGCCAGTGCGGATGGTGATGGGGCGGACGGTACGGGTATCGCGACCGTCGATGCGCGGTTCGCCAGCGAGGATGCGGCCACGGACGATCTGGCTCTCCAGCTTTTCGATGGCGGCATAGACCTGGGGTTGGGCCCAGGTGGTGCCCTCGCCGCTCAGCTCGGCGTAGAGCTCGGTACGGATGGTATCCAGGGCCTCATAGCGGGCCATCTTTTCCTTGATGCGATAGGCCTCGCCCAGGCGCTCGGCGGCGATGGCCTCGACGGCGGCGGCCAGGGCCGGGTCGGGGGTGACGGGGGTCCAGGGGATGGGCCTCTTGTCGACCTCGGCGGCCAGCTCCCGAATGGCCTGGATGGCCACCTGCATCTGCTCGTGACCGAAGAGCACGGCACCGAGCATGACCTCTTCGGACAGGCCCCGGGCCTCGGATTCGACCATGAGCACGGCGTGTTCGGTGCCGGCCACGATCAGGTCCAGGTCGCTGTCGGGACCCAGGCCGATGACGGCGGGGTTGAGGATATATTCCCCGTTCTTGTAACCCACCCGCGCCGCGCCGATGGGACCGTTGAAGGGCACCCCGGCGATCATCAGGGCCGCCGAGGCCCCGAGCATGGCCGGGACTTCCGGGTTGACCGCGGGGTTCAGGGACTTGACCGTGGCGATGATCTGCACCTCGCGGCCGAAGCCGTCGGCGAAGAGGGGGCGGATGGGGCGGTCGATGAGGCGGGAGGTGAGGATCTCGTTCTCGCTCGGGCGCCCTTCGCGACGGAAGAAGCCGCCGGGGATACGGCCCGCGGCGTAGGTCTTCTCCTGGTAGTCCACGGTCAGGGGCAGGAAGTCCTTGATCTCGGTGGCGCGTTTGTCGACCACGACGGTCACCAGCACCACGGTGTCGTCGACGTTGATCAGGACGGCGCCGTCGGCCTGGCGGGCGATCTCACCCGTCTCCAGGGTCACGGTCTGGGCACCGAATTGGAAGGTCTTTTTGATGGGAGTCACTGGGGGTTCCTCGGGGCTGGGGCAGGCTGGGGCGCTGAGCCCGGATGAAGCGGCCTGGCGGCGCCGGCGAAGAGGGGGCCAGCGCCAAACGGAATGCGACCGGGTGGCACACGGGGGCCGGGCCTCGGGTGCCACGCGGAGCAAGGGGGCGACCCCCCCGCGTCACCGCGGTGGGGTCCTGGGACGGCTGAACCGGCGCCGCGGGAGCCAGCGGCGACAGAAAGCTCTGACAAGCGGATCAGCGGCGCAGACCCAGGCGGCCGATCAGCGCGCGGTAGCGGTCCAGATCCTTGCCCTTGAGGTAGTCCAGCAATTTGCGGCGGGAATTCACCATCCGTACCAGGCCGCGCCGGGAATGATGGTCGCCCTTGTGCTGGGCGAAGTGGCTGCTGAGGTCGAGGATACGGGCGGTCAGCAGCGCTACCTGGACCTCGGGGGAACCGGTGTCCGCCGGGCCACGCTGGTAATCGGAAATGACCTTGGTCTTCTGCTCGGCCGTCTGCGGCATTCTCGCCTACTCCTGGATCGCTGCTTGGGTCTGGACCAT
>SBFV01000199.1 GCA_006227775.1 Gammaproteobacteria bacterium
CGCTACCCGTATTTGCCGGTCATCATCATGACCGCTCACTCGGATCTGGACAGTGCGGTCTCCGCCTTCCATGGTGGAGCTTTTGAATACTTACCCAAACCCTTTGATCTCGATGAAGCCGTTGCTCAGGTTCGTCGGGCCTGCCGCCAACTGGCACGCGCGGCGGTGCCTGCTGAAGAGTCAGTTCCCAAGGGGGCCGAGATCATTGGCGGGGCACCAGCCATGCAGGAAGTCTTCCGCGCCATCGGGCGCCTGGCGCGATCTAACATCACCGTTCTGATCAACGGCGAGTCGGGGACTGGCAAGGAACTGGTCGCTCGCGCCCTGCATCGCCATAGCCCGCGGACCGATAAACCCTTCATCGCCCTCAACATGGCGGCTATTCCCCATGACCTGTTGGAGTCTGAACTATTCGGCCATGAACGCGGGGCCTTTACGGGTGCGCAAGCCCGACGCGAGGGACGCTTTGAGCAGGCGAATGGAGGCACCCTCTTCCTCGATGAGATCGGCGATATGCCCGCTGACCTCCAGACTCGGCTATTGCGGGTCCTCGCTGATGGCGAGTTCTACCGGGTCGGTGGCGTAGCGCCCGTCAAGGTTGATACCCGCATCATCGCCGCCACCCACCAGCACCTGGAAACCTTGGTCCAACAGGGGCGCTTCCGTGAAGATCTCTTTCACCGCCTCAACGTGATCCGCATCCATCTTCCGTCTCTGCGCGAACGTCGGGAGGATATTCCCTTGCTGATGCGTCACTTTCTCGCCGCAGCCGCGACGGAATTGCGCTGCGAACCCAAGCTTCTTACCTCCGCCGCTGCAGAGCGTCTGGCTAGTCTCGATTGGCCAGGCAACGTTCGCCAGTTGGAAAATACCGCACGCTGGTTGACGGTGATGGCGGCGGGTAAGGAAATTCACGTGGAGGATCTGCCTCCAGAGTTGGTCGCCCTGAACAAGGAGCGGGCTAGTGAGGAACAATGGCAGTCCGCCTTACGGCGATGGGCACGCGAGTACCTCAAGATGGACCTGCCCGGAGGATTGTTGGACCTGGCCTTGCCTGCGCTGGAGCGTATCCTTATCGAAACCGCCTTGGAGCAGACGGCGGGCCGTCGACAGGATGCCGCGAGATTACTGGGCTGGGGGCGCAATACTCTGACGCGCAAGATCAAGGAATTACACCTGGAGGTGGAGGGAAATGGCCTGGAGGATGAGCCATGATTCCTGTTCATGATCTTCAATATTTGTTATGGGCGACGATAATGACGGCATTCCGGCGAGAGTAGGCCTAGGTTCATACCCTAATTGTCAAGGATTCGTTGCGTGATGTGATGGGGCCGTCCTTGATTCGGTGCTTGCTACTTGAATGGCGGGGGACGATTCCCACTTCTAATCGACGAGATTAACCATCACCTTTCCCCCCGCGGGTTCATTGGCTGGTAGTTGGTTGGTTCTGCTGAAGGACTGCCGTGAGTGGCTGCAGCCAGCGAACCGTGAGATACCTGCCGGAATCACCCCGAATTGGACAGCCATCAGGACCTTAGCCGCTCAGATTCCTGGGCCACTCCAGTATCGCGGAAACGGGACGGCTTACGCCGGGTTGGGAAGGGCCTCACCGGAGAGCTATGAACCATCGTGGATAGCGCCAGCATCGAATTACCCGGTTCCGAGATCACCGCCATTTGGCTCGGCGATGACGGCGCCCTGCGGATTGTCTTTTCCAAGGCCCTCATCATCAAGACCATGACCGGCTCCAATGAGCGTACCCGCTGGTGGCAGACCGGCGCATTGGTGTTGGAAAAGGCCACAGTGGAGGAGGATAGCCAGGATCTGCCTTGTGAGCCAATGGTCTGCGCGGGTGGAGACATCGAGGACAACGTCTTCACCTATCGAGATATGATTCCACTGCCTCTTGCTAGTCGTGGCCGCGTTGGCTGCGACCTTGGCTTCCACGATTCAACTTACCGTCTCAGGGCCAGGGGGAGCTCCATCCGGCTGGAAATGGTGGAGGTAGCTAAATATATCGAGCATATCCGGCCGAACTGAGGGATAGACACCCGTTAATCCTTAGATTCAGAAGCCAGCCGATGAGCCCAGCGACTGGTCTCCGGCAGACGGTAGCGTGTAGTGCAGGCCAGCACGTAACTTATAGCCGTTGCCAGACTGACTTTATGGCCTTGGGAGATATAAAGCGGCTGAACCCTCTGGCGGGTACGCACCAGAGCCCCGATGATCTCGCCCTCGTCCCAGAGCCAGGTGAAATCCCCTTTGTCCGGTCCCAGGGGGCCATGGATACCGATGAGGCGGGATTTGGCCACCCCGATGCTGGGAATGCCCGTCAAGACTCCCAAGTGGCAAGCAAGGCCAAATCGTCGGGGATGGGCAAGACCCTGGCCGTCGCAGAGCAGAAGATCCGGGGGCCTGCTCAACTCCTCCAGGCTGGCCAGGAGGGCGGGTATTTCGCGAAAGGACAGCAACCCTGGAACATAAGGGAAGACAGTGGGGCGGAGTGCCAAGGCCTGTTCAATGAATTGGAGCTCGGGAAAGGACAGGACCACCACGGCCGCGCGGGTCAAGGTACCGCTGGCCTCAAAACCGACGTCCAGGCCGGCCACCCGTCGGACTTCAGCGAGTTCGTCCTGGCGCGCTACCAGGTGACGAAGTTGCTCTTGAATGGTGCGGGCCTGTGGGATCTGGGTCGGCCAGGGAGTATCACCAATCCTTTCAGTCAATCGCCCCCTGGTCTGGCTCATGTTGTATTACGGGTTGCGCAAGTTGGCAGAGTCGGTGAAGATCGCCCATCCTACCGAATCCCGGTACAAGGCGAGGAGTAAGCATGGCGTTGGAACTCTATAATGATGGCTCTCACCTTTGTCTCCTGTTTCAGAATCTGGTATCTGGCGAGGCGGTCCAATCCAACCAGGTCATCATCCTGGATCAGGGGCAGGCTGCTGTCCTTGATCCGGGAGGGGAGATGACCTTCAATCCCTTGCTGCGGGCACTAAGCACCTGCGTTGACCCGACGAACATCGACTATGTTCTTGCCTCTCACCAGGATCCAGACATCATTTCCTCGCTGGATCTCTGGCTCACTGAGACAAGCTGCAAGATCCTGATCCCTGCGGTCTGGGAACGATTTATCCCGCACCTTACGCACCCTGGCCGGCTTGAGGACCGTGTCATTTCAGTACCCGATCAGGGTCTGAACCTAAGTCTGGGAAGAGGGCAGCTACGTCTCTTGCCGGCGCATTTCCTGCATGCGGAAGGAAACTTCTCCTTTTACGATCCTGGCAGTCGTATCCTTTTTTCCGGCGACATTGGGGCGAATTTTCCTCAGCGGGTACTACCCAGGCCGGTTTCTCGACTCGATGAAATCCTTCCCGATATGGCAAGCTTTCATCGCCGTTACATGGGTTCTGGCAAGGTCTGCCGCTACTGGGTGGATATGGTGCGGGAATTGGAGGTTGAAATGCTGGTTCCCCAACATGGCCGTATATTGCAAGGTCGCCAAGTGGTGGATGAATTCTTCGACTGGTTCGCGGCCCTGAAATGCGGCATCGATTTGGTAGTCCCTGACCTCTATCGATTACCGCGCATGGAGGCCTAAACGAGTTTTGTAGGTCCAACGCAGACATCCATCAAAAAACCCGTGATATACACGGGTTTTAGAAATCGCATCGGTCACCCCACCCAAAGGCGCGGGTCCGAAGCCGCGGAGCCTCAGTTACGAGATGAACCGACGATCTCGTGGGCTATATCAACGACACGGGTAGCCATCTCGGCATATTCGTGACGATAGTTGGCGAGGAGGCCCTCATCGGAGGCCCAGTAGTCCTTGCCCGTGACGCCGTGTGCATGCTCGTAGTCGATAAACTGCTTCTGCATGTCAAGCATCTTGTCGATCAACTCTTGCTTCTCTTTCTTCAACGCCGCGATATCGCTCATGAATCTATCTCCCAAGGGCCAAGGATAGTCGTATCTGACACAGGCCTTTAAGTGTATGCCGAAATCTTAATATACCATGGCGGGACGAAAGGGGGGCAAACGAAATCGCTCCGATATCTCTTCAGTGGTAGCTTCTGGATCTTTCAGACCGACTCAAAGCAGCAGGAGGGCAGGGGCTGGTCATGCAGGCGTAGAGAGCCGGTCACTTGGGCGACGCTGTCCAGATCATGGCGATCCAGGTAGTCAAGGATACCCTGGTTGATTTTGTGAAGAATCAGCGGATCATAGAAAAGAGCGGTGCCGATGCCGACGGCGGTGGCTCCGGCGATGAGAAACTCCAGGGCATCCACGGCACTGGTGATTCCACCCTGCCCAATGATAGGTACCCCATGGTAGCGGCAAACCTGATAGACCTGATGGACCTTGAGCAGGGCGATGGGCTTGATAGCGGGTCCGGAAAGGCCACCCTGGTTGTTGCCAATCACGGGGATACGATTCTCGCTATCGATTGCCATGCCCATTAAGGTGTTGATGGCCGCAAAGGCATCCGAGCCCGCCTCCAGGCATGCCCGGGCATTGGCCATGATGTCGGTCTGGTTGGGAGATAACTTCGTGATCAATGGCTTGCGAGTAGCCCGGCGGCAAGCGGCAACCACTTGGGCCGACATGCGCACATCGTTCCCAAAGGCGACACCACCTTCCTTGACGTTAGGACAGGAGATGTTGATCTCGATGGCATCGATGGGGCTGTCGTCGAAGCGTCGGGTGACCTCGTAGTATTCCTCGATGCTGGAGCCGGAAACATTGGCGATAAAGCGGGTCTCGCTGAAATTCAGGTTGGGCAGGATGTCCCTGATGACTCGATCCACCCCGGGGTTCTGCAGTCCGATGGCGTTGATCATGCCGCTCGGGGTTTCACAAATACGGTGCGGCGCATTGCCTAAGCGGGGGACCAGGGTAGTCCCCTTCAGGCAGATGGCACCAGCCTCGCGATTCGAGAAGCCATGGATGCGGGTATACTCCTCTCCGAAACCCACGCACCCGGACAACAGTACCAGAGGGGTCCCAAAGTCCAGGCCGCAAAAGTTAATGCCCAGACGGGGGTCGGGTCTGATGTTCGGCACCATGTTTTCATGCTCCCGGGCCGGCCCTAACCTGTGGCCGCTCCCCTGATTACGATGTTCGATGTCATCCTCTTCCAGCCCGAGATTCCACCTAATACCGGCAACATCATGCGCCTGTGCGCCAATGCCGGTGTCAGGCTGCACCTGATCGAGCCTTTGGGCTTCAGCCTCGACGAGCGACGTCTGCGCCGAGCGGGCCTGGATTATCGCGAATGGGTGAATGTCCAGGTTCATGCCGACATTGGCGATTATTTACGCATCCAAGCACCGCCTCGGGTCCTGGCCTGTACCACCCGCGGCACAAGCTCCTATGGCTCTACGTCGTTTCTTCCCGGCGATGCCTTGCTATTTGGCCCCGAGACGCGCGGTCTTCCCCAAGCCCTGATCGATGCCATGCCGGAGGACCGACGTATCTTCATCCCGATGCGCCCCGGTAATCGCAGCCTGAACCTGTCCAACGCGGTAGCCATCATCCTTTACGAGGCGTGGCGGCAACAGGGCTTCGCCGGGGCCAGTCGCTGATTGCCGGGTTAGCGGTTCGCTAATCGATGCGAACAGGTTTGTCGGCATGTCTTTGGACGATCGCCATACGGCATTCAGTCAAACTCGGATTTGCTCTCGCGGGACAGGAGGTTGCGCGTAGCCTCCGCTGGTGTAGTCTCCGCGTAGAGTACGGCATAAACCTGTCCACTGATAGGCATTTGCACCCCCAGGCGCCTTGCCAGGCCATGAATGGCGCGAGTGGTCAGGATGCCCTCAACCTCCTGTCCGATTTCGCGACGAGCTTGATCCAAGCTGGCACCGCGGGCCAGAGCCAGGCCCAGGCGACGATTGCGGGACTGGTCGTCGGTGCAGGTCAGGACCAGGTCGCCGAGTCCCGCTAAGCCCATGAAAGTTTTGGTGCGGCCGCCGAGGGCGGTACCGAGACGGGTAAGTTCAGCCAGGCCACGGGTAATAAGGGCGGCACGAGTGTTGGCGCCGAAGCCGAGGCCATCGGCAATTCCCGTGGCGATAGCCAGGACATTCTTGGTCGCCCCACCCACCTGGACCCCGATCAAATCGTCACAAGTGTAAGCCCGAAAGCGCTGACTATGGAGATAAGCCGCTACCCGCCGCGCGTGGGCAAGCTGGGGTGATGCCACGGTCACCGCCGTGGGCAGGCCCTTGGCAACCTCACCGGCAAAACTGGGGCCGGATATCACCGCCATATCGCGTTCCCCGAGAATTTCACCGGCGACCTCATGTAACAGTCGGTAGGTCCCCGGCTCCAGCCCTTTGGTGGCCCAGGCCAACCCAACTTCCGGATCAAGGGGAGGCAACATCCGCAGCAGATCCGCGAAGCCACGGCTGGGCACCGCCACCAATACCTCCCTCGCACCGTCCAGGGCAAGGCTAAGGTCATGGGTTGGCTCGATGAGATCGGGGAAGGGAAAACCAGGAAGAAAACGGCGATTCTCCCGTTCCCGCGCGAGGAGGCAAGCCTGCTCTGTCCAGAAATCCCAGAGTCGTACCCGCCGACCATTGCGTGCGATCAGCAAGGCGAGGGCGGTTCCCCACGAGCCGGCACCAAGGACGGCGACGGGTGCCAATGCTTGGGTCATGAAAGGGATCTCGTCATGGGGAGGGATGCGTCATCCTGGGAACACAATCAGTTGATGGCGGAACTGGGGGGAGTGGTACCTCCCTGC
>SBFV01000442.1 GCA_006227775.1 Gammaproteobacteria bacterium
CTGTTCTTGCTGCTGCTGTTCTTGCTGCTGCTGTTCTTGCTGCTGCTGTTCTTGCTGCTGCTGTTCTTGCCGTTGCTGGTCTTGCTGCTGCTGGTCTTGCTGCTTCTGCTGTTGCTGTTGCTGTTGCTGTTGCTGTTGCTGGCTTTCCGGCGGCCGCTGTTCCTGCTGCGCTTGCTGCTGCTGTTCCTGCTGCGCTTGCTGCTGATCCTGCCGTTGCTGTTCCTGCTGAGCCTCGCGCTGGCGCCGCTCCTCCTCCTGGCGTTCCCGTTCCTGCCGCTCGGCCGCCTCGCGCTCCCGTTTCTCCCGCTCAAATTTCTCCTGGTCGATACGGGCCAGAACGGCACGGGCCAAGGACAGGTTGTGACGGGCGTCAGCATGGTCGGGGTTTTGCCCGAGCACCTGCTCGTAGGCCGCCACGGCCCCGGTGAAATCGCCAACCTGAAAGCGGGCGTTGCCCAGGTTGTAGGTGGCGTCCTCGGCCACTTCCGGGCGCTGCTCCCGGGCGAAAGCGTCGGCGGCCTCGACGTGACGTCCGGCGCGGTACAGGGCGACGCCCCGGCGGTAGGGATCGCTGAACTCATTGGCCGCGTCGGCATAATCGCCTTGGCGGAATTGCCGCTCCGCTTCCTGTTCCTGATTGATGAACCATCCGGCCTGCGTGGGACCGATCAGGATCAGACCGACCAGGCCCAGGGATCGGGTCAAACCCGGGATTCGGGTGGGATTGGGGTGGTTTCGAACGCTCATGACGCTCGCCTCCACCAGCGGTGTCCCCGGAAACGAGGCAACAGCAGGGCCATGACCAGGAATACGGGCAGGATGTAGCGCTCGTGCCAGACGCGGGTGCGCTCGTCACTGGCGGTAGGGGGCAGCGTGGCGACGGCGGCCGCCGCGAGTAGGTCCTCGGTGTCATCCTGGCGATAGTCGGCCTGACGGTAAATGCCGCCTCCGGCCTTGGCCAGGGCATCCAACTGCTGTTCCTCCAACCGGGAAATGATGGACTGGCCTCCGCGATCGGTCAGCCAACCGCCGCCACGACCGGGGACGGGCCCCCCATCCGCGCTGCCGATACCCAGGGCGTGGAAGCGGATCCCCTTCTCCGCCAGGCCCCGCACCCGTTCCTCCAGACCCGTCTCGTCAAAATCGCCGTCGCTGATGAGCAGGATGGCACGGGCGCTATCTTCCGGCAGACCGGCGAGCAGGGCCTCGGCACGATCGAGCGCGCCATGGAGGCGGCTCCCCTGCAGTTGGGTCAGGTCGGTGGACAGGGCCGGCAGGGTATTCAACAGGCTCTGGGTATCCTCGGTGATGGGGGAGAGGACGTGGGGTACCGAGGCGAAGGCGAGGAGGCCGATGCGTACCTGCCGGTTGTGCTCGATGAGGTCCTGGATCTCCTGCCGCGCCCGGGCCAGCCGGTTGGGGGCGGTATCGGTGACCTGCATGGAACGGGAGATATCCAGGAGGATGAGCAGGTTGTTACCCGGATGGAAGAGCCGCACGTCGGTGTAGCCCCAGCGCGGGCCGGCCATGGCCAGCACCAGCAGGGACCAGAGCAGCGACCAGGCCAGGAAGCGCCCCCAGCGCTCGTGGGTCTTCAACTCCCGGGTCCCGGTGAGATGGGGCAGCAAATGGGGGTCGGCATAACGGTGAATGGGCCCCCGCGCGGCCCGCGCGGCGCTGCGCCACAGCCAGAGGCCCACGGGGAGGGGCATCAGCAGGGCCCAGAACCAGAGCGGCTGGCCGAAGTGGAATCCCGGCTCCTGACCATTGGCCCCCTCGGGCAGGGCCGCGGCCATCCCGGGCAGGAGAGCCAACACGGCCAAGGCCAGGATCAGGACCAAGGCCGGGGTCAGGGGCGGGGATCCACCGACGCCGCGCCGGGTGGGGGCGGGGCCTGGGGTCTCAGTCACTGGACAACCTCCGGGCGAAGCGTTTGCGTCCCTCGGGGAAAAGTCCCAGGCCGAGCAGGGCCAGCAGGGCGAACAGCAGAGGCCAGCGGTAGAGGGGTTCGGGCAGGTAGGCGGTGCGCGCTTCGGCCTCGGTCTTTTCCAGCTCGTTGATGCGTCGGGAGATCTCTTCCAGGGCGCGGGCGTCGGTGGCGCGGAAGTAGGCCCCGCCCGTGGTATCGGCGATCGCGCGCAGGGTGGCCTCGTCCATGGTCAAATCATCGCGGTAGCGGATGGTGCCTTCCTCCGGGATGGGGATCGACTTGTCCTCGCTGCCAACGCCGATGACGTGAATGCGTACCCCCAAGGCGCGGGCCAGGGCCGCCGCCTCCTGGGGGGCGAAGCCACCGGCGGAGTTATCGCCGTCGGCGATGAGAATCATGACCCGGGACCCAGCGGGACGGTCGCGCAACCGCTTGACGCCCAGGGCGATGGCATCGCCGAGGGCGGTGCCCGGGCCGGCGATGTTGGCATCGATGCCATCGAGAAGCTGGCGGGTGGCGCGCCGGTCCAGGGTCAGGGGCGAAAGGACGAAGGCCTGACTGCCGAAGACGATGAGGCCGACCCGGTCGCCCTCCCGCCCGTCGATGAAGCGCCCCATGACGCCCTTGACCACCGCCATCCGGTTGATCGGCAGGCCCTGGGCGCTGAAGTCCAGGGCCTCCATGGAGTGGGAGGTATCCACCGCCAGCAGCAGATCGTAACCCGGACTGCTGACCTCGGTATGAGGGGTGAGCCATTGGGGCCGCATCAGGGCCAGCACCAGGGAGATCCACAGCAGGATCAACAGCGCCAGGTGGACCCAGCCGGCCATCTGGCGCCTCGGACGTTTGGCGCGGTAGGCAGCCTGGAGGCGTTCCGGGTGGGGATGAAGCAGGGTCTGGCGCTGCCCCTCCAGGGTCTCTTCCGCTCGCGGTCGCCGCTCCGGCCAGAGTCGGGGCAGGAGGAAGGGCAGGGGTAGCAGGAGGGCGGCCCAGGGCCAGTGGAATTCAAACACGCCGCTTATCCTCCACCAGGACCCATTGATAGGCGGCATCGATCAGCGGCAGCCAGTCCTGGGGGCTGGCCGCCACCCGGACCTCTGGCCCGGCCGCGGCCGGCGTGGCCCCGGCGGCCAGGTGCGGCGACGGGGTCTGACCGGCGACAGCGGGACCCTTCTCCTGCGCGGTGGCGGCAACCGCCTCCCGGGGCGATCCCCGCCCCCCCAGGCGGCCAAGCCCCCCCAAGCGATGGCGCGGCAAGGGGTCGGGGACCTGGACGGGCAGCGGCGGGGCGTAGGGCGCGTCCAGCAGCAGACGTCCCCGGGTCAGCCAGTCGAAACCCTTGGGGTCCCGTTCCGCCAGCCAGGCCAGCCAGGACTCGCCGACCAGGCCGGCGCAGGACTCGCGTCCGAGTCGGGCCATGGCGACGCGACGCAAGAGTTCCGACAGCTCCACCGCGGTTTGCTTCGCGTCCTGGGAGGCCGCCCGCTGACGCAGGTCGCGCAACTGGCGACCGGCATCCCAGCGCCAGTTGCCGATGCGCAGCACCGGGATGGGGGGGATGCGCAATCGCAGGCTGGCCCGGTAACGCCAGGCCAGGACGAGCAGCAACAGGACCGCCCCCGCCACCAGCCACCAGCCCGCGGCCGGAGGCCACCAGGAGACGGGGTCCAGGCCCCGGATGTCCCGTAACTGGGAAAGGATCTCCGGGGGAGGCTGGGGAGGGACGCTGGAGGTATCGATCGCCATGAGTCCGCCTCAGACCGCCCGCACCCGGGCGCGTTGCTCCAGGTGGTGGATAAGGGTCAGGTGAATCTCCTCGTCGGTGCGCACCGGCAGCAGAGGCACCCCCAGCCGGTAGGCCATGGCGCGCAGGATGGTGCGGCGCTCCTTCCAGGTCTCGAGATATTCCAGCCGCGCCTGAGGATCGTCCGTGTCGATCTCGATCAGGGTGCCGTCGGTACCGGTGAAGGTGGTCACCCCCATGGCGGGAATCTCCCAGTCCGCCGGATCATCCACCGGGATGAGAGCGACGCCGTTGCGCTGGATGAGGGTGCCGAGGATCGGCTCCAGCTCCAGGGGATCGCGATTGAGATCGGCGATGATGAAGACCAGGGAGCCGGTGGGGATACCGCTGGTGGCGCGGCGCAAGGCCATGCCCAGGCAGTCGATGGATGCCTCCTTCTCGGCGCCGGGGACGGTCAGGGCTCGCAGCAGTTGCCAGAGGGCACGCCGCCCGCGGGCAGGCCGGAAGTGCTGGAGCCCGGCGATGGGATCGCCGAAGACCAGGCCGCCGACCCGGTCGTTGAGCCGGCTGGCCGCCCAGCCGATGAGGGCCGCGGCGCGGGCCGCCTGGACCGACTTGAAGGTACCGCGGGTACCAAAGCTCATGTGGGGCCCCCTGTCCACGCACAGCATCACCGAGCGCTCCCGCTCCTCGCGGAAGACCTTGAGGTGCGGCTCGTTGATGCGGGCCGTCACCTTCCAGTCCATATAGCGGATATCGTCGCCCTCGGCGTATTCCCGCACCTCCTCGAAATTGACCCCGGCGCCACGAAACACCGAGGCATAAAGACCGGCGAAGGAGGAGTTGACCAGATGACGCGACGGCAGGCCCAGGGTATGGGCCTGGTGGCGCAGCTCCAGCAGGTCGTCGAGACGGGGGTAGAGGCTCAAGGTGGGGACGGCTCAGGTCGGTACGGGTCAGGTCGTTGTATTGGTCAGGTCAGTCAGGTCCCTTATCGCTCACATCCATTCAGCGAGGCCCACTGGATCCGAAAACGCAGGCCAGGCGCTTTCATCGGCGGGGGTTAGGGATGCCCTGCCCTGCCTGATCCTCGGGTCGGTTCAGGGGATGGCGACCAGGTTGAGCAGCCGGTTGATGAAGTCGTCCGTGGTGATGCCCTCCGCCTCGGCCTCGAAGGTGAGCAGGAGACGATGGCGCAGAATCTCCGGGGCCACCGCCTGGATGTGGTGCGGGGCGACGAAGGGATCGCCGTCGAGCCAGGCGCGGGCCCGGGAGCAGCGAGCGAGGGCGATACTGGCGCGGGGGGATGCGCCGAATCGGCACCAGCGTCCCAGATCCGGATCATAGACCCGGGAGTTACGGGTCGCCTGCACCAGGTCGACGATATAGGCATTGAGCTTGGGGTCCAGATAGAGGCCGGCCACGTCCCGCCGCATGGCGAAGAGCTCCGCCTGGGTCAGTTTCTTGGGCGGGGCCCGATGGGTCGTCTTCTGCTGGGCCAGGTCCAGATCCAGGATCTTGAGCTCCTCGTCGCGGCTGGGGTAATCCACCACCGCCTCCATCAGGAAGCGGTCGAGCTGTGCCTCGGGCAGATGGTAGGTGCCCTCCTGTTCCACCGGATTCTGGGTGGCGAGGACCATGAACAGCTTGGGCAGCGGGTAGGTGCGCTGGCCGACCGTGATCTGCTGCTCGGCCATGGCCTCCAGCAGGGCCGACTGGACCTTGGCCGGGGCACGGTTGACCTCATCGGCCAGCAGGATGTTGTGGAAAAGGGGACCGGGGCGGAACTCGAACTCGCCCTTCTCGTGGCGATAGATGTCGGTGCCGATGAGGTCCGAGGGCAGCAGGTCCGGGGTGAACTGGACGCGGTGGAAGTCGCCTTCCAGGGATTCGGCCAGGGCCTTGACCGCGGTAGTCTTGGCCAGGCCCGGCATGCCCTCCACCAGCAGGTGGCCGTCACTGAGCAGGCAGATGAGCATGCTGTCGACGAAACTATGCTGGCCGATGATGCGCGAGGCGATGTGATCGCGGACGGGTTTGAGGTCGGCGGGGGTCATGAGGCAGGGACTTCCGGGTTCAGAGACGACGAACGGGCCCGCGCGCGGCGGGCGCCAGGGCTCTCGCAGGGCACCGCAACCCGGGTCCTCCCCGGATAGTTCTGATGTCACCTTACCGCCAGCGCCATGGGATTGCGGGGGCAGGCCGCGCCGCGACGGTCAGCGGTGCCTGGCCGCCGCCTCCGACGCCAGTGCTCATACCAGAACCCGGGGCCAGAACGCGAGTACGCTATCCTGACGATTTTGGCGCCATCTTGCAAGCCCAAGCAAAAATTGGAAATTTTCCGAAGTATCCAAATATTCCCATATACTTATCTTTTTCCCGACCGGCACCTGGCCCAGCGAGCCTCGGATCGCCAGCGACAGATCCACGCTCGGGATGGCGCCCAGGCGCCGTCCGCCACCCGGTTCGGCTATACTGCGCCCCCCTTCAACCCAGGCCCCCGCCCCCAGTCCTGAATCTTCCTTCCGCTTCCGGCCCCCGCCGGCGACAACCCCTGAGAGCCGTCCGAACGTGATCGAAAAGCTGCGCAACATCGCCATCATCGCCCATGTCGACCATGGCAAGACCACCCTGGTGGACAAGCTGCTCCAGCAGTCCGGCACTCTGGGGGATCGTTTCGGGCCTGTGGAGCGGGTCATGGATTCCAACGACTTGGAGCGGGAGCGGGGCATCACCATCCTCTCTAAGAACACGGCCCTGCTCTGGGACGACTACCGTATCAACATTGTCGACACCCCTGGCCATGCCGACTTCGGTGGCGAGGTGGAACGGGTGCTGTCCATGGTGGATTCGGTCTTGCTGCTGGTGGATGCCCAGGAGGGGCCCATGCCGCAGACCCGCTTTGTCACCCAAAAGGCCTTCGACCATGGGTTGCGGCCCATCCTGGTGGTGAACAAGATCGACCGGCCGGGGGCGCGGCCCGACTGGGTCATCAATCAGGTGTTCGAACTCTTTGACCGCCTCGGCGCCAGCGATGAGCAACTCGACTTCCCCATCATCTA
>SBFV01000063.1 GCA_006227775.1 Gammaproteobacteria bacterium
CATCAGCGCCGCGCCGGACAACCTGCTGATCTACGCCACCTCCAACCGCCGCCACCTGCTGCCCGAGTTCCAGCGCGAGAACCGGGAGGCGGCCCTGATTGACGGCGAGATCCACCCCGGGGAGAGCACGGAGGAGAAGATCTCCCTCTCCGACCGCTTTGGCCTCTGGGTCTCCTTCCACCCCTTCACCCAGGACCAGTACCTGACCATCGTCCACCACTGGCTGGAACGGCTGGGGGCCAGTAGCCGCGCCCTGGACCAGGTCGATCCCGCCGCCCTGCGCTGGGCCCTGCAGCGCGGCTCCCGCAGTGGTCGTACCGCCTGGCAGTTCGCCCGGGACTGGGCTGGACGGGAAGCGGGTTGACGCGCATCCATACCGGACGGCTGATACTGACGCCCGCGGACCCCTGGCTGACGGTGGACCCCAGGGCCTTGCGCGCCGCCCTGGCGGCCCTGGGCTTCATCGGCCAGCCCCTGCCGGATGATGAGGGTCGCCCTGGCCCCCCCGCGGCCATTCCGCGGGAATGCCCCCCCACCCGGCCGGATGCAGGGGCCGATAACCGCACCCTGGAACCCAGCCAGGCCTTCCTGACCGGGGAAGGCTTTCTCGCCCTGTTGGCCTTCGCCGGCTGCGCGGTCAACCTCCGCCTGACGCCACAACCGGGGGCTGGCCCCTTTACCTATGTGCGCCTGGTGGGTCCCCTGGCCTCTCCCCTACTCCTCCATAGCCGCAATACCCGGCCGCCACGCTGCCCCCTCTGCCGCGCCCCCCGCCGGGACTGGTCGGAATTTCTGACCGCGGAGGCGGACACGCCATTCCCCTGCCCCGCCTGCGGCGCCCGGCAGCCAGCCTGGATGTGGGACTGGAAAGACAGGGCCGGCTTTGGCCGATACTTCTTGTGGGTGGAAGAGGTCTTCCCCGGCGAGGCGGAGCCGACGCCAACCTTTCAGGCCGCGCTGGCGCAGCTCACCGCCTGTCCCTGGCGGCACTTCTACCTTCAGGATTGAAGCGCGAGAGCAACGGCCGTCATCCCCGCTCCATGCGCGTTTCCGGCTACCGGGGGTAGCTCGGCTAACGGGAAAACGAGGCCCCCCGGGGAAAGGGCTAGATAACCCGCACACCCTCCGGCAGCGCAATGGTCATGCTCAGGGGCAGGTGATCGGACAGGGGATAATCGAGGACCGCCGTGTCCACAATGCGCAGGGAGTGTGAGACCAGGATATGGTCCAGGCTGCGCCGAGGCTGCCAACTGGGGAAGGTCTTGAGATTGCAGTCCAGACCGCGCAAAGCGGAATCGCGCAACAGTTGGCGCAAGGAGCGGCTACGGCAGCCGCAATTAAAATCACCCATCACGACCAGATAGGGATAGCGGTTCACCACCTGGGCGATGTGGCGCAGTTGGCGCCCGCGGGCCCGCCAGCCCAGGGCCAGATGGAGGATGCAGATCCCGAGCACGCTCCCATCGGACAGGTCCAACTCGCCGATGACCGCCCCGCGCCCCGGCAGGCCAGGGAGCTTGAGTTCACGGATGCGAGCGAGCCGCAACCGGCTGAGGACGCCATTGCCGTGCTGGGCGAAGCGCCCGAGGTTGCGGTTGACCTGCCGATACCAGAAGGGAAAGCCAGCCTCCTCGGCCAGGTACTCGATCTGATCGATGAAGCTGCTGCGCAGGCTACCCCCATCGATCTCTTGCAGGCCCACCAGGTCGTAGTCCCGCAGCATGGCGGCGATACGCCCCAGATTAAGCTGGCGCTCACGATGGGGAAACAGGTGCTGCCAACTTTTGGTCAGGTATTCCCGATACTGGCGGGTATGGATGCCCGCCTGGATGTTGTAGCTGAGCAGTCTGATCGGCTGCATGGGCGACCGCTGCCCTGTGCTGATTAATGAGAGAAAACCGTCGCGGGCAGGGATCTGGCCCGCCCCCTGGCGAGAGTGCGGGATTGTATAGCAGAACGTCGCGAGGCTGGTCAATCGCGCCCAACCCGCCCGGGGTTCGGCGAATTTTAAGGGTTTTCGTCCAGGCACGACTTTAGGCATCCCCCCCAGACGCGACCCGGCCCCGCCTAGGCCAAGGATGGCGTTACGCTGGGCAAATTCACCAGGGTTGCCGCCCCTGGCCCCTCATGGGACTATAAGCCGGTTTTCGGTCATGTTTCCGCGGGAATCCCCGCGTGGAGCCCTGCCCACCCCACCCCGGCGACGGGTCGCCGTGAGGATACAGCCCCTTGAGCCAACCTGGTCGCAACGACGAAGAAGAAGACCTGTCTCCCGAAGAGCCGGACAAGCGCCCCCGGCGCGGGCCCCTCGCACGCGCCTTCAAAGTCCTGGGCGGATTCATCCTGTTGGCCGGATTGGCCGGCCTGGTGGCGGTCGTCCTCTATGCCATCCCCCTCGATCGGACCGTCCGCGAGAAATTCGAGGGCAAGCGCTGGGCCTTGCCGGCCCGGGTCTATGCCCGCCCCCTGGAACTCTACATCGGTGCGCCCCTGACCCCCGAGGAACTGGCGGCGGAACTGAAGCGGCTGGACTACCGATCGGTGGCCCAGCCCCTGCGCCCCGGTACCTTCGAGCGGGATGCTGGGGATTTCCTGATCCGCACCCGCGCCTTCCAGTTCTGGGACGGGGCCGAGCCCGAGCGTTTTATCGCCCTTCATATCAGCGAAGGCCAGATCGACACGCTCGCCGACGCCAGGGGCGACGGGGAGGAGCTGGCCCTGGTGCGGCTCGATCCGGTGCTCATCGACAGCATCTACCCCAGTCACAACGAGGACCGCGTCCTGGTCCGGGCCCAGGACCTGCCGCCGCTGCTCATCGATACCCTCAAGGCGGTGGAGGACCGCACCTTCGGCACCCATTTTGGCGTCGACCCCCTGGCGATCCTGCGGGCCTCTATCAAGAATTTCCAGGCCGGGGCGGTGGTGGAGGGCGGCAGCACCCTCACCCAGCAGTTGGTCAAAAACTTCTACCTCACGGACGAACGCAGCCTGCGGCGTAAGGTCAACGAGGCCCTGATGGCCATTCTCCTGGAAATGCGCTACCCCAAGGACGATATCCTGGAGGCCTACGCCAACGAGATCTATCTGGGCCAGGACGGCAGCCGGGCTATCCATGGCTTTGGCCTCGCCAGCCGTTTTTATTTCAATCGCGACCTGGGCGAACTGGGCATCCCCGAGACCGCCCTGCTCGTCGCCCTGATCAAGGGCCCCTCGTACTACGACCCGCGCCGTCATCCGGAGCGGGCCATCGAGCGCCGCAATCTGGTCATCGACATCATGGCCGACCAGGGCGTCGTCGACCCGGCCCAGGCCGCCGACGCCAAGGCCGCGCCCCTTGGCGTCGGCGAGAAGGGTGGCCGGCCCGGGGGCTCCTATCCGGCCTTCACCGACCTGGTGCGCCGCCAGCTCAAACGCGACTACCGGGAGGAGGATCTGCGCTCCGAGGGCCTGATCATCTTCACTACCCTCTCGCCCACTATCCAGGGTATCGTCGAGCAGTCGATCCGCGAGCGCCTGCCCGACCTGGAAAAACTGCGCAAATTCAAACCCGGCACTCTGGAAGGCGCGGCGGTGGTGGTCTCGGCGGCCCAAGGCGAGGTACTGGCCCTGGCCGGCGGGCGGGAGGCCGGCTACGCCGGATTCAACCGGGCACTGGAGGCGATCAGGCCCATCGGCTCCCTGGTCAAGCCGATGATCTATATCGAGGCCCTGAACACGCCCGAAAAATACAACATCGCCTCGCCCTTGCGGGATCAGGGCGTCAGTCTGGCCACGGGCGATGGTAAGCGCTGGGAGCCCAAGAATTATGACGGCAGGTCCCATGGCTCGGTGCCCCTTTATCTGGCCCTGGCCAAGTCCTACAACCTGGCGACGGTGAACCTGGGCCTGGAACTGGGCCTTGACCGCGTCGCCCACCGCTTCCAGGAACTGGGCGTCCAGCGGGACTTCGACAAGGTGCCGGCCATGCTGCTGGGTTCCATCTCGCTGGCCCCGGTGGAGGTTGCGCAGGTGTACCAGTCCATCGCTTCCGGCGGGTTCCGCGCCCCCCTGCGCGCCATTCGCGAGGTCCTCAATACCCAGGGCGAGCCGCTGAACCGCTACCCCCTGGCCGTGGAGCCGGCCTCCAGTCCCCAGGCCGCCTTTCTCCTCACCTGGGCCATGCGGGAGGTTGTCCAGCAGGGCACCGCCACCTGGCTCAAGCAACGGCTGCCGAAGGAATTGACGGTCGCTGGCAAGACGGGCACCACCAACGAACTGCGCGATAGTTGGTTCGCCGGCTTCAGCGGCGACAAGGTGATCGTGACCTGGGTGGGGCGGGACGACAACCAGCCTACCGGGCTGACGGGGGGCACTGGGGCCCTGCGGGTATGGGGTGATATCATGGCCAGCATCGACACCCAGCCCCTGCCGGACTATCCGCCGGATGGCATCACGATGGTCAGTGTCGATCGCTACAATGGGCGCCGCGCCCCCAAGGGCTGTGGCCGCGCCCTCACCATGCCCTTCGACGACGAAGCCCTACCCACCCGCACCTCGGATTGTGGCGCCGCCCCACCGCCGGAACCCGCGGCGGCGGAATCGACTGCGGCGGCACCGCCACCTCCCCCCAAGGAGGAAAAGAAGTCCAGCGAAGGTGGTATTGGCAGCTTCCTGCGAGATTTTCTAGGTTACTGATGAAAAAGGTTCTTATCGCCCTCCTCGCCTTCGCCTCCCTGGCCGGTTGCGGTGGAACGCCGCGCAAAGATGGCCCCGCCCCGGTGGAAAGCGCCCTCAACCGCCAGGGTAAAACCGTTGCCACCCCCGCGCCCCCGGCACCCCCGGTCGATGTCTATGCCTATCGTGCCCCGAGCAGTGGACCACCCCCGAACTCGGCACCGGTGGATCAGGAGGGGGGACCGGCTACCCTGACCGCGCCACCCAGCGAAGGCCCCGGCGCCCGGGGTACGCGGAGCACCGCGGCGTTGCCCCCCGACATCGATCCGGGTCTGGCTCCCGCCATTACCTGGACGCCCCCCGCCGCCTCGACGCAGAGCCCTGCTCAGCGTCCGGCCCCGAGCCAGGTCCAGGCTCCCGCGTCCGGAGCGGAGCGAAGTCCGTCCCGGACCGGCGCCCCACCCGCCGCTCCAGCGGCGTCCTCCAGTCCCGGGGCGACCGCCAGCCCGACTAACGTTGCCTTGGCCACCCCACCCGCCGCGCCCAAACCCCCTCCCCCCCCGCCCCCCGTGGTCAGGTACACGGCACCGCCTCCCCCCGCGCCCGCATTGCCCGCCGCCGCGGCCTCCCTGGCCGCCCAGGCCGAAAAGCAACGGGAGCGGGGTGATTACGTGGCCGCCGCCGCGACCCTGGAGCGCGCCATCCGCATCCAGCCCCGGGAGGCCTACCTCTGGAACCGCCTGGCTCGGGTGCGCCTCGACCAGAACAACTATACCCAGGCCAATTCCCTGGCCCAGAAATCCAATGCCCTCTCCAAGGATCAGGACCAGATCAAGCAGGACAACTGGGGCATGATCGCCGCCACCCGCCGCGCCGCGGGCGACGCCAAGGGCGCCGAGGTCGCGGAGGACAAAGCCGCGGGTCAGTGAGATCGCCGGACCCCCCTGCCCCCACCGGCCGGCATGATCCAGATCAGCGCAATCCTGGGCCCCCATGGCCTGCTCGCCCAACGCCTGCCAGGCTACAACCACCGCCCCCAGCAGGAGGCCATGGCGGAGGAGGTGGCCCGGGTGCTGGTCGAAGGCGGCACCCTCATCTGCGAAGCCGGGACCGGTACCGGCAAGACCTACGCCTATCTGACCCCCGCCCTGCTCGCCGGACGCAAGGTCCTGATCTCCACCGGCACCCGCGCCCTGCAGGATCAGCTCTATCACCGTGACCTGCCCCTGGTACGGGAGGCCCTGGACATCCCGGTGCGCATCGCCCTCCTCAAGGGACGGGCCAACTACCTCTGCCCCTATCGCCTGGAGCTGGCCCTGGCCGATCACCGGAGCGGCCAACGGGAATTTCGTCGCCAGCTCCTGGTCGTGCGGGACTGGGCCAGCGCCACCCGGAGCGGCGACATCGCCGAACTGCCCCTGCCGGACGATGCCCCCGTCTGGCCGGCGGTGACCTCCACCAGCGACAACTGCCTGCGGCAGGAATGCCCCGACTGGGACCACTGTCCCCTCCTCCAGGCCCGGCGCCGGGCCCAGGAGGCGGATATCGTCGTGGTCAACCACCACCTCCTATGCGCGGATATCGCCCTGCGGGACGAGGGCTTCGGCGAGATCCTCCCGGGCGCCGACGCCTTCATCGTCGACGAGGCCCACCAGTTGCCGGAGGTGGCCGGCAACTTCTTCGGCACCGCCATCAGCGGCCGGCAGGTGCTGGAGCTGGTCCGCGACGCCGAGATCGAATACGATCGGGAGGCCGGCGATGTCCCGGAATTTCCCGCGTTACTGGCCAGCCTCCGGCACGCCACCCTGGACATGCGCTTGGCCCTGGGGGCTGACGCCGAGGCGCGCCGGGCCCCCTGGGCCGAGCTCACCGCCGACGGGACCGCCACGGCTAGTCTGGCGGAGATGCGCCAGCGCCTGGCGGACGTCCAGGCCGCCCTGAGCGCCCTGGCAGGTCGCGCCAAGGGACTGGACTCCTGCCTGGGGCGGGTCACCGATCTGGTCACCGGCCTCACCCGCATCGCCGAGCCGGCGGCGGATACCACCGCCATCCGCTGGTTCGAGACCCAGGGCAAGGGCTT
>SBFV01000098.1 GCA_006227775.1 Gammaproteobacteria bacterium
TGGGCCATCTTCGCCGCCGGCAACCGTCAGGGCGACCGGGGCGTCACCTACAGCATGCCGGCACCCCTGGCCAACCGTTTCTCCCACTTCGAGGTGGAGACCCACCTGGACGACTGGGTCGCCTGGGCCTACGCCCACGCTATCGATGAGCGGGTGATCGCCTTCCTGCGCTTTCGCCCGGAGTTGCTGTTCGACTTCGATCCGGCCCACAACCCCATCGCCTTTCCCTCACCCCGATCCTGGGAGTTCGCCCATCGCGGCCTGCAGAAATTCGGCGACGATCCGGACCTGCTGCAAGGGACCCTGCAGGGCTGCGTCGGTCCAGCGGCGGGGATCGAACTCAATGCCTTCATCAACAGCCTGGACCGCATGCCGGACCTGGACGCCATCCTGCGCGGCGAGGAAGTGACGGTGCCCCGGGAGATCGATCTCCAGTATGCCGTCGCCGCCGCCCTGGTGGGTCGCGCCATCCGCTCCCTGGATGCCCCGGAGGGCCCCGTCCGCGTCGGCCACATCCTGGCTTATGCCGGACGCTTCCCCCAGCGGGAAATGGGCGTCATGCTGGTCTCCGACCTCCACCGCGCCATCGGTGGCCGCCTCTTCGAGGTGCCGGCCTTTGGGGATTGGGCCCAATCCATCGCCGATCTCATGCTTTATTCCTGAGACGAAAGACTTGGGGTGATACGGTGTTCAGCTACCACGGTCAACCTATTCTTGCAGGCGACCCTGACCCTCGGCCCCGCCCGAACAGACCCCCATCCCGCCCTTCACCCTTGAAGCCATCCCCGGGCGATACCTCCTGCGGCCATGAATAGCAACCATCCAGGCAATAATTATCGATCGACCGTCCCACTGGCCGGGGCCCAACCGGACCCACAAGCGATCGAAACCAAACTGGCCGCGGCTCGTACCCGCCTCATTCTCGATAAACCCTTCCTTGGTGCCCTGGCCTTGCGCCTGCCCATCAAGGCCGCGGACCCCCAGTGGTGCCCCACCACCGCCACTGATGCCCGCGCCTTCTTTTACAACCCGGACTACATCGCCGGCCTGAGCCTGGACGAAACCCAATTCGTCCTCGCCCACGATGCCCTCCATTGCGCCCTCTCCCACTTCGCCCGCCGCCAGCACCGGGTGCGCCGGAAGTGGGATCTGGCCTGTGACCATGCCGTCAACCCCTTGCTCATCGACGACGGGCTGACACCGCCGCCGGACGCCCTCCACAATCCCCGCTTCAAGGGCCTGACGGCGGAGGAGATCTACCCCCTGATCGAGGACGAGGACGACGCGGAAACCCTGGACCGTCATGTCTACGACGAGGACAACCAGCAGGGTGGACGCCGTTCGGGCCTGTCCGAAAAGGATCTGGACCCCTCCGAGCGAGGCGCCCAGCCCCAGGCGGGAACCCAGAGCGAGGGCGAGGGGGGTGGCAATCAGCCCCAGCCTGGCGAAGGGACCAGTCAGAACCGCGCCGGCGCCGCCCCCCAGCCCAGCCCGCTGAGCCCCGATGAACGGACGGATCTGGCGGTGCAATGGCACCAACGCCTCGCCGGGGCCGCCCAGCAGGCCTTGCAGCATGGCAAGCTCGGTGGGGAGATGGCTCGCCTCATCGACCGCCTGCTTCAACCTCAGGTGCCCTGGCGCCAGCTCCTGGCCCGTTTCATGAGCGCGACGGCCCGGGACGACTTCAGCTATAGCCGTCCCTCCCGGCGCGAAGGCGACTACATCCGGCCAGCCTTGCGCAGCCATCAGTTGGATCTGGTGGTGGCGGTGGACATTTCCGGTTCCGTCAAGGACGGGGAGATCCAGGAATTCATCGCCGAGATCGACGCCCTCAAGGGCCAGGTACGCGCCCGGGTAAGTCTGCTCGCCTGCGATGCCCAACTCTGCCCCGGCTCGCCCTGGACCTTCGAGCCTTGGGAGGAATTCCGGCGCCCCGCGGAGATGAAGGGGGGGGGCGGCACCGACTTCCGTCCCGTCTTCGACTGGGTGGAGCGGGCCGGGATCAGGCCAGATCTGCTGGTTTATTTCACCGATGCCCTGGGCGAGTTCCCAGACCGGGACCCCCCCTACCCCGTGGTGTGGCTGATCAAGGGCCAGGGGCAGGTACCCTGGGGAAGGCGCATCCAGCTCAACTGAGGCCCGGAAGGTGTTAGGTATCGGCAGAATCGCTGATTTGCCCGGCTCGGATGGTCTCTGGCGGGGGACGCCGGTACTTCTCGGTAGGCCTGACGATCCTATCTTGCGGTCCACCCCTCGCCAGTGGTCCCTGACCTTCCCTGACCCACCCGAAAAAACCGATGTCTGGCTAGAGAAAGCTCCCAACAATGCCTCCCCGGTTTTTTCATACTCCTGGCCGCCGGCGGGGGCATAATCCCCAACCGATTCCCTGGCTTCATCATCCAGTCCCATGGACGTAACTTAAACCTCTCCAATTTGGACATGACCGGTCATCCGTTCCGATTTTCCCTGACGGGAGCCCTGGCGTTGAAACTGCCTGAGGCCTTGCTCATCGCCTTCATGCTGGCCGTACCGCTGGCCGGTGCGCCGGCCCTGGCGGAGGAACCCTTCCGGTTGCCGGATTTTGGCAGCTCGGCGGATACGCTCCTGACCGGCGCCCAGGAGCGCCAACTGGGCAAGGCCTTCATGCGCAGCGTGCGCAAGTCCCTGCCAGTACTGGACGACCCCTTGCTCACGGACTATCTGGAAGACCTGGGTGGGCGCCTGGTGGCTGCCTCGGATGCCGGCGGCGGACATTACAGCTTCTTTTTCATCGACCAGCCGTCGGTCAACGCCTTCGCCGGTCCCGATGGCCATATCGGTGTCTTTGCCGGGCTGGTCACCACCGCGGAGACCGAATCCGAACTGGCGGCGGTGCTTGCCCACGAAATCGCCCACATCAGCCAGCGCCATCTGCTGCGCTCCTTGGAGGACCAGAAGCAACTGGCCGTACCCGCCACCCTCCTGATGATCGCCGCCGCCATCCTCGGCGCCCAGGTGGATCCCAATGCCGGCGCGGCGGCGATCGCCGGCATCCAGGGCCTGGCCCTCCAGCGTCAGATCAATTTCACCCGGCACAATGAAGAGGAGGCCGATCGCATCGGTATCGCCACCCTGGCGGGCGCCGGCTTCGATCCCTTCGCCATGCCGGGCTTTTTCGAACGGCTGAGTCAGTCCAGCCATACCAGCGACATCAGCGCCCCCGAATTTCTGCGCACCCACCCCGTCAACCCTAACCGCATCGCCGATTCCCTGTCCCGCGCCGAGCATTACGGCTACAAGCAGAAGGCCGACGACCCGCGGTTTCACCTCGCCCGCGCCCGGTTGCGGGAACAGGGTTACAAGGACCCGGACAAGGCCGTCAATCATTTCCGCGCCAATCTGGCGGCCAACCGCTTCCGCGATGGCGCGGCCGAACGCTACGGTCTCGCCCTGGCCCAACTGCGGGCCGGGCGCCCCGGTGAGGCTCGCCAGGCCCTCGGCGACCTGGTCAAGGAACATCCCCACCTGGCCGAGTTCATTATCCTGGATGCGCGTATCGACGGCCGCTTAGGAAACGAGGAAGAGGCCATCCGCAAGCTCCAGGCGGCCGTGGGACTGAATCCGGACAACCAGCCCTTGCGCATGGCCTATGCCGAGGCCCTGATCGCCGGCGGCAAGCCAGAGCGCGCCCTCGCGACCCTGGAGAGCGCGGCGCGTCTGCGGCCGGGTTCCGCCGCCATGTACCAGCTCATGTCCGACGCGGGTCTCAAATCCGGCAAGAAGGCCGCCACCCATCGCTATCGGGGAGAGGCCCTCTACCTCAAGGGGGATCTGGAGCCCGCCATCCACCAGATGGAATATGCCCTGCGCACCCCCGGGATCGGTTTCCACGAGGCTGCCGAGATCCAGGCCCGACTCGAAACCCTCAAGGAAGAACAGAAGGAATCGGAGAAGCAAAAGGACAAATCCAAGACCCAGAAGGACAGGGGTTGACCCCGGTTGCTCCTCGATCGGCGACCAGGAGAATTACCCGGCATTGACCGAAATCGTTTTGTTCCGGAGGATGACTGGGGTAACCTAAGCCCCGATCAAAAATAAGAAAGTTTGGGCGCCGCGGATTGTCGCGAGCGCTAATTCACCCCGGCGTCCCACCACGCCGGTTCAGCCACCGGGCCCTGGGCGGTTCCGGTCTTCCCTTTGATGACAACGCTCGACAGGAGACTTTCATGATCGATGCAAAACGCAGAATCCTGCTCAAGGGCTCCCTTGCCGCTGGTGCCGTCGGAATGGCTATCGGCGCTGGCCTCCTGACCCCCCGGCTGGTGCTGGCCGCCTGGCCCGAGGCCGCCTTCAATGCCCAGAACGTGGACGACGCCCTCAAAGGCCTGCTGGGCAGTGCCGCACATGAACCCAGTGACAAGATCGACCTCAAGGCGCCGGATATCGCCGAGAATGGCGCCGTGGTCCCGGTCACCGTCGAGACCACCCTGGAGGGTGCCAGCTCCATCACCCTGGTCGCCGCCGGCAACATGATGCCCCTGATCGCCTCCTTCGAACTGGGCAAGGGTGCCCTGCCCTTCATCTCCACCCGGATCAAGATGGGCAAAACGGCCAATCTCATCGCCTTGGTCAAGGCCGGCGACAAAGTTTACAGCGCCTCCCGGGAAGTCAAGGTCACCGTCGGCGGTTGCTGATCCTGGACCCAACCGGATCACCCACAACGAATACGATTGCGAGGTAGCAGAGCATGGCATCCCAGATGAAGATCAAGGCCAAGATCAAAGGTGACGTGACCGAAGTCAAGGCCCTCATGACCCATCCCATGGAAAACGGCATGGGTAAGAACAAGGAAACCGGTGAGGTCATCCCGGCCCATTTCATCCAGAACGTCACCGCCAAGGTCGGGGCCAATACCGTGCTGACCGGTATCTGGAGCGGCGGCGTCTCCAAGAACCCCTATCTGGCCTTCAGGTTCACCGGCGCGGCCAAGGGCGACAAGGTGGAAATCACCTGGACCGACAACAAGGGGACCACCGAGACCGAGGTTGCTGAAATCGAATAGGCCCCCTAATGCTCACGGCGAGGACAGCCGGGGCTAGCCGGCGACTTCACGTTGGTTGGCTCCAGCCTTTGCCGTGGCTCCTTTTGCCACGTGCGGCCCCCAATTCCTGGAAGTTCCCGGAAGGAACGCGCCAGGACGAAGGTTTTCCCACAGGAACCTGGTCCTACCCAAGTCCTGATCCTAACCAGGCCTTTACCCTATCGCGGTCAGGCGCCGTGCCTCTCTCAGACGGTCAATCTTGACCAGGGGCTATGGAGAGGCCCCTGGTCTCAGAGAGGTCCATGATAGGGATGGGGCCCACCATCGGGTCGGGTGCGAAAGCGTTTGTATGACCAGACATACTGCTCCGGGCAAAGGGCAATGCAGGCCTCCACCCCACGGTTGAGGGCACTGGCCGCCTCGAACTCGTCCGCTGAATCCACCCCCTCCGGCGCCTCCAGGCAATGCAAGGCAAAGCCCCGCCCTCCGGGCAGCCGCCGGGCGAAGAGAAAGACCACCGCGCTCCCCGTCTTGCGCGCCAAACGATTGACCAGCAGCATGGTCAAGGCCGGGACCCCGAAAAAGGGCGCAAAAACGCAGCCCTTGTTCTCCTTGGGTTCCTGATCTGGCAGGATCCCGAGGTACTCCCCCCGTTTGAGGCCTTGGAGCAGGCGACGGATCCCCGTCTGATCCGTCGGCACCAGCAGGGCGCCTGCCCTGCCTCGCGCCCGCCGCACCAGATCATCGCCCAAGGGTTGGGGCTTGTAGAGGGTGGTGGTGGGCCCCCGGGTGGAGAGAAAGAGTCCGGCCATCTCCCAGGCCCCAAGATGCGGCGACAGCACGATCAAGCCCTGGCCCTCCTTCCGCTCCAGCAACTCCAGGCCCTGGGTTTCCCGAATCAGAGACATCACCTGCGACACCGGCCGCAGGAGGAGATAGCTGATCTCGGCGAAGGTCTTGGCCTCTTCACGCAGGGCCTGATCACGGAACCGCCGGGCCTCGGCCCCGCTCCAGTCCGGATGGCAGAGACGAAGATTGATCAGGGCATTGCGACGCTGCTTGTTCGGGATATACAACAGCAGGGTCCCCAGGAACCAGCCGAGACCCTGGGAGAAACCAAAGGGCAGGCGGGAGATCAGCTTGGCCAACTGGAGTACCGTCCATTCCTGCCAGCCCGGGGCCTGTCTCCGTCCGGGGGCGGCGGTGTCGTTCAACGGAGACCCTGGGGTATCGCCGCTGGGGTTGGATGCCATGATGTCGGGATCGATGATCGGCTACCGGCTGCACATTCCGCGGAGACGGAAGAAAGGACAGCCCGTCGGTGTTTGGTTGGGGTTACCCTACTCGACTCGCGCGCATCGAGCAGCTAATCCTGATGGATGTCAAGGTATCGCAAATCCATTTTCGGCCTTCCCGGATCCCTGGCCGGACCGAAAACCGAAATGCTTAGGGTATAAAATCGCCTACCGCGAGCGCGGGGACAAAAGATAACCTAAAACCAACCAACCACCAAAGGAAGCGACGCCATGACCGATCACCCACTCCCCAAATCACTCTCCCCCCAGCAAGCCTGGCAGATACTGCAGGATGACCCCAAGGCGCTGCTGGTGGACATCCGCTCGACCATGGAATACCTCTTCGTCGGCCACCCCAAGGGGGCGGTGCATGTCGCCTGGATCGATGAGCCGGAGTGGACCGTGAACCCCCATTTC
>SBFV01000200.1 GCA_006227775.1 Gammaproteobacteria bacterium
TGGAGCCCCGACCCTGCCCGAAGAGGCCCGGAGCTGATTTGTATTGTGACTCTAGCAAAATCCTTGCCTATTGCCGGTTGGCTGGAGGCCTGGCGAGCTAGGACAGGTGTGCTCGCGTTTTCAACGGCCGTAGCCTACTGACCCCATTACCGGAGGGTGTTCAAGGCAAGTGAACCGGGACTGGCGCCATCCATCCCGGGGCGCGGTGTTCGGCCACGACGGTGGTATAGATGCCTCCGCGCACATTGAATTTGCCGGTCAAGCGCATGAAACGGGGGCGGGTGGCCTCAACCAGATCCGCCAGGATCTGATTGGTGACCGCTTCATGAAAGGCGCCCTGGTCGCGATAGGACCAGACATAGAGTTTCAGCGCTTTGAGCTCGACGCAGTAGTCATCCGGGACATACTCCAGGGTGAGTTCGGCAAAATCAGGCTGACCCGTCTTGGGGCAGAGACAGGTGAATTCGGGTACGCGAATACGAATGGTGTAATCGCGTTCCGGGGCCGGGTTGGGGAAGGTTTCCAGTTCCCGGCGGGGGAAACTCGGCATCTGAGACTCCTCGTTGCAATACCGGGATGCAGTCTAACAGACACGCCTTGCCGCTAACCTGGTCAATTACTGGGGCATCGTTTATCCGGCCCAACGAGCCAGGGTTTCAAGGAATGACGCACCGACGACAGGAATTGGCAATGAATCTGGGAACGACAACTGGCCGGGAAGACGGCAGGGACGAGGAAAAGGGCAAGGTGTCGGCTATCGGTCAGGCCGAGGCGGTGCTGCTTTGCCCTGGCCCCTCGGGTCCTGTATCTTTTCCGGATGCGCTTGGAAAAGATCAAACTGGCGGGTTTCAAGTCCTTCGTCGATCCCACGACGGTGCTCTTTCCGAGCAACCTGTGCGGCATCGTTGGCCCCAACGGCTGCGGCAAGTCCAACGTCATCGATGCGGTGCGCTGGGTCATGGGCGAGAGTTCGGCCAAGATGTTGCGCGGCGAGTCCATGGCCGACGTCATCTTCAATGGCTCCACCAGCCGCCAGCCCGTCGGCCTGGCGAGCATCGAACTTCTGTTCGACAACGGCGATGGCGCTGCCGGGGGGGAATATGCCAAATACACCCAGATCTCCGTCAAGCGCCAGGTCAGCCGGGATGGCCAGTCCAATTACTTTCTCAACGGCGCACGCTGCCGCCGCCGCGACATTCAGGATCTTTTTCTTGGTACCGGGCTGGGGCCCCGCAGCTACGCCATCATCGAGCAGGGGATGATCTCCCGACTCATCGAGGCGCGTCCCGAGGATCTCCGGCTCTTCCTGGAAGAGGCCGCCGGAATCTCCAAGTACAAGGAGCGCCGGCGCGAGACGGAGACCCGCATCCGTAACACCCGTGAAAACCTGAGCCGTCTGGACGATTTGCGCGAAGAGGTCGCCAAGCAACTTCTCCACCTGGAGCGTCAGGCGGCTACGGCGGAAAAGTACAAACGGCACAAGGAGGAGGAACGTCGGTTCGACGCGGAACTCAAGGCCATGCGCTGGCGTGCCCTGGATCGGGATCTGGATCAGGGTCAGGGGATACTGACGGAGCGGGAATTGGCCCTGGAAGCGGCTATCGCCCGTCAGCGCCATGTCGAGGCGGAAATCGAGCAGCAACGGGAACTTTATTCCCAGTCCTCGGACCATTTCAACCTCGTCCAGGGCCGCTATTACGCCATAGGTGGGGAGATCGCCCGCCTGGAGCAGGGTATCCAGTTTGCCCGGGAAAACCGCCGCCGTCAGGAGGTCGAGTTGGGGCGTCTGGAGCGGGAGAGGGCGGAGGTGATCCATCTGCTCGCCCAGGATCAGGCCGTCCTGGTCGAACTGGACGAGCGCCTGGCGGCGGAAGAGCCGGCCCTGGCCGAAGCCGAGGAGGGCCGCGAGGGGGCGGTCGAGCAGCTCGAAGCGGCGGAAAAGGAGCTCAAGGTTTTCGAAGCCCGGTGGGATGATTTCAATCGGGAGACGGCCGGTCCGGCCCAGCAGGCTCAGGTCGAGCGTTCCCGCATCAACCACCTGGAACAGCGCCTGGGCCAGGACAAGTCACGCCTGACCCGTCTGGAAGAGGAACTGGGTCGCCTGGAGACCCATGAGCTGGAGGAACAGATCCGCGCCCTGGAATGCCGGGAATCGGAACTTGGCGCCAAGCAGGTCTTGCTTGCCGAGGAGCGCGACCGGTTGGCCGCGGCGTTAGCGGTGCGGGAGATGGAGCGCCGTGACCTGAGTCAGCGCCTGGATGGGGCCCGTACCCGGCTCCAGGCGGCACGGGGCCGGCAGTCCTCGTTGGTGGCGCTCCAGGAGGCGGCTTTGAGCGACGGTGGCCATGAGACTGCCGCCTGGCTGGCTGAACAGCGGCTGGCCGAGTCCCCCCGCCTGCTGGACGTACTCAAGGTCGAGCCTGGCTGGGAACTGGCGGTGGAGACCATCCTTGGCCCCCATCTCATGGCGGTGCGCACCCCGGACCTGGACCTGCACGCCGATGCCCTGCGGAACGCTGGTGGCGCCGTGACGTTGTGGGAAGGCCGGGTGCCTGGGGACGCGCACCAGTCGGGTGCGCATGAGCCCCAGGCAGAGGCCCGCGGCAGCCTCCTCGATCTCGTCGACTGTAGCTGGCCCCTGGGGCATCTCCTCGCCACGACCCGACCCGCCGAAAACTTGGACCAGGCCCTGGCGGCGCGGGCCGACCTCGGGCCAGGCCAAACCCTGGTGACCCGGGAGGGCATTCAGGTCGGTCCCCATTGGCTGCTATCCCCGCCGCGGAATGATCCCCGGGGCGGCGTCCTGGCGCGGGGGGAGATACTCAAGGCATCGGCGGCCGAGATCCTCGACCTGGAAGCGGAGGTCGAGTCCCTGGTTGCCGCACTGGAGGCGGCCCGGGACCAGCGCCGCGCCATGGAGAGCGAGCGGGAGACCCTCCAGGATCGTGTCACGGCGGTGGACCGGGGCCTGGCCCAGGTCCGCGCCGACCTCAGCGGTCGCCATGCCCGCCTGGAGCACCGGCATGAGCGGCGCCGTGCCCTGACCGCCGAATGCAACGACCTACGGGATGCCTTGGAAGAGGCCTTCGAGGAGATGGCCGAGGGTCGAGAGCGCCTCCACGCCGCGCTGGAGGCCGTCGAGATCCATGCCGAGCGCCGCGAGACCCTCGCCGGTCAGCGCGAGGCCCTACGCGCCGCGGTCGTCGTGGCCCGCGCCCAGGAACGGGATTGGGGCGACCGGGAGCACCGGCTGCGGGTCGGCATCGAGTCCCGCCGTGCCAGCCGTGACGTCACGACCCGCGGGATGGAGCGCGCCCGGGAGCAGGTTGAGCAACTCGCCGGGCGGGTCGCCGAGGTTCGCCAGATCCTCGCGGATCTGGTCGAACCGCTGGCGGAGCAGGAAGAGCGTCTGGAGGAGCAACTCGGTCTGCGCCTGGAGGCTGAGGCCGCCCTGGCCCAGGCCCGTGACCGGCTGGAGGCCCTGGATCAGGCCGTGCGCGGGCTGGAACAGGAGCGCCATCGGCTCGACGAGGTGATCCGCGCGGCTCGCTCCGCCCTCGACGACCTGCGCCTGGTACGGCAGGAACGCCTGGTTCTCCGCCGTACCCTGGAGGAACAGCTCCAGGAACTGTCCCTCGACCCCACCCAGGTGCTCACGGCCTTGACCGACCCCGCCGCGGAAGTGGAGGAATGGCAACGGCGCCTGGAGCAGATCGGCCAGCGCATCGCACGCCTGGGAAATATCAACCTCGCCGCCATCGACGAGTTCCAGGCCCAGTCCGAGCGCAAGCATTACCTCGATGCCCAGCACGAGGATATCGCTCGCTCACTGGAGACCCTGGAACAAGTCATCCGCCGCATCGACCGGGAGACCCGGGGGCGCTTCAAGGATACCTATGACCAGGTCAACCAGGGTCTGCAGCGGCTCTTCCCGCGCCTCTTCGGCGGTGGCCATGCCTACCTGGAGCTGACCGGCGAGGACCTGCTGGAGACCGGCGTCGCGGTCATGGCGCGCCCGCCAGGCAAGCGCAATTCCAGCATCCACCTCCTCTCCGGCGGTGAGAAGGCCCTCACCGCCGTCGCCCTGGTGTTTGCCATCTTCCAGCTCAATCCTGCGCCTTTCTGCCTGCTCGACGAGGTGGATGCCCCCCTGGATGACGCCAACGTCGGGCGTTTTTGCGAACTGGTCCGCTCCCTGTCCGATCAGGTACAGATCATCTTCATCAGCCACAACAAGGTCACCATGGAGATCGCCGACCACCTCATGGGGGTCACCATGCACGAGCCTGGCGTCTCGCGCCTAGTCTCCGTGGACGTGGAGGAAGCGGCACTCCTGGCGACCAGCTCCTGATCAACACTGACCCCCGACCATGCCAACCCCCCCATCCCCGCCCAAGTCCCATGCCCCGAGGTCCGGCCCTTCCCGTACCCCAGGGGCTGTCCCCTCCCGCACCAAGAGCAGCCGCCGCTGGCTCGACCGCCATTTCAAGGACGAGTATGTCCAGCGGGCCCAGCAGGAGGGGTACCGCTCCCGCGCCGCCTTCAAATTGCTGGAGATCCAGGAAAAGGACCACATCCTGGGTCCGGGCCTGCGGGTTGCCGATCTGGGTGCCGCCCCCGGCGGCTGGAGCCAGATCGCCGTCCGTCTGGTAGGTGAGAAGGGGCGGGTACTGGCATTGGACATCCTGCCCATGGACCCGGTGCCGGGCGTGACCTTCATCCAGGGTGATTTCCGTGAAGGGGAGCCCTTGGCCCGGCTGCGCTCCGCCCTGGGCGACAAGCCCCTGGATCTGGTGCTGTCCGACCTGGCGCCCAACCTCAGCGGCACGGCGGCGGACCAGCCACGTCTCATCTACCTGTGTGAGCTCGCCCTGGACTTCGCTTTGCAACACCTCAGACCCGGGGGCGGGCTGGTGGTCAAGGTCTTCCAGGGGGAAGGCTTCGACGCCTACCTCAAGACCCTGCGCCGGCACTTCCGCCGGGTGGTCAGTCGTAAGCCGAGATCGTCACGCAGCGAGAGCCGCGAGATCTACCTCGTGGCCCGGGACCTGATCGCCGGCGCGAAGGCGGGGGGCTTTGTTTCCGAGTAGGTCGACCCCTATTTTGCGGTTATGATGCGATTCAGTTCGATCGGGCGCGATTCCGTTACTGGCCTTTCCCGGCCAGTGACCCAATTCCTGACCCGGTATTCCCGTCGCCGACCGTTTCGCCTCGGCTGAGGCGCGAGAGGGTAGCTGCCGTGAACGACATGGCGAAAAATCTGTTGCTTTGGGTGGTCATCGCTATCGTCCTCATGTCCGTGTTCAACAACTTCACGGCCACCAGGACGGCACCCAAGTCCATGCCTTACTCCACCTTCATCGAGCTGGTGCGCCAGGGTGAGGTCAAGGAGGTGACCATCAGCGGGCGCAGCATCGAGGGGGTCAAGGAGTCCGGGGAACGCTTCTCCAGCTTTGCCCCCGACGATGATGGCCTGGTAGGCGACCTGCTAAGGAACGACGTGGCCATCAATGCCCAGCCGCCGGAGAAACCGGGGGTGCTGATGTCCCTGTTCATCAACTGGTTCCCCCTCCTGATCCTGGTGGGTCTCTGGATTTTCTTCATGCGCCAGATGCAGGGGGGCATGGGCGGGCGCGGTGCCCTGTCTTTTGGCAAGAGCCGGGCGCGGCTGCTGTCCGAGGATCAGGTCAAGGTGACGTTCCAGGACGTGGCCGGGGCCGATGAGGCCAAGGAGGAGGTCACGGAAATGGTCGATTTCCTCAAGGACCCGGGTAAGTTTCAGAAACTGGGTGGCAAGATCCCCAAGGGGGTGCTGATGGTAGGTCCCCCCGGCACGGGTAAGACCCTGCTGGCACGGGCTATCGCCGGCGAGGCCAAGGTCCCCTTCTTCACCATTTCGGGTTCGGACTTCGTGGAGATGTTCGTCGGTGTCGGCGCCTCCCGAGTGCGCGATATGTTCGAGCAGGCCAAGAAGCATGCTCCCTGCATCATCTTCATCGACGAGATCGACGCCGTGGGGCGCCATCGTGGGGCTGGCCTGGGGGGTGGCCATGACGAGCGTGAGCAGACCCTGAACCAGTTGCTGGTGGAAATGGATGGCTTCGAGGGCAACGAGGGCGTCATCGTCATCGCCGCCACCAACCGGCCCGACGTCCTCGATCCGGCACTGCTGCGCCCCGGTCGCTTCGACCGTCGGCTCACCTTCGAGGCGCCGACGAAGGCGGGCCGGCGCGAGCTCATCGACTTCTTCCTCTCGCGCAAGGCGCACGCCCCCGAGCTCGACTCGGACGAGTCCCGCGCGACGGCGACCGACGCCGTTCTCGGAACGCTCCGCTATGTCTCCCCGGAACAGGCGCTCGGACGGGACGTCGACGCGCGCAGCGACCTCTTTTCTCTCGGTATCGTCCTGTTCGAGATGCTCACGCAGCGCGCGCCGTTCGACGGCGAGTCGTCTCTCGGGACCCTGCTCGCGCACATCCACAGGAAAGCCCCCGACGTGCGCACTTTTCGTCCGGACGTGCCACGCTGGCTGGCAGCGGTGATCGCACGGCTGCTCGAACGGAAGCCCGAGTTCCGCTACCCGTCGGCGATCGCGGTCATCCAGGATCTGGAAAAACACCGCGCGCGGATCGCTCCCGCGAAGCTGCGACGGATGATCGCGTCGGTCGCACTCGTCGCGCTCGTCCTGGCGGGCACGTTCACGGCGATGACTC
>SBFV01000084.1 GCA_006227775.1 Gammaproteobacteria bacterium
AAAAAAAAAAGTGTCCATCGAATGTTTCCCGAATTGAGCGGTTACCTAGGGGGACAAATCGGGAACTGGAAAATGGACGCTTTCTGAGCCTCAGATATTGACGCCGTAGTTCTTGGCCAGTGGCCCCAGCCCGCCGGCGAAACCCTGGCCAACGGCCCTGAACTTCCAGTCGCTGCCATGGCGGTAGAGTTCGCCGAAGATCATGGCCGCCTCGGTGGAGGCATCCTCGGACAGGTCATAGCGCGCCACCTCCTTGCCGTCACCCTCGTTGAGGATGCGGATGTAGGCGTGGCGGACCATGCCGAAGTTCTGGCGACGGGCGTCGGCCTCGTGGATGGTTACGGTGAAAGCCACCTTCTGCACCTCGGTCGTCATCTTGGTCAGGTCGACCAGCATCACCTCGTCATCGCCCTCTCCGGCACCGGTGCGGTTATCGCCTCTGTGCTCCAGGGAGCCATCGGTGGATTTCGGCTGATTGTAGAAAATGAAGTCACTGTCGCCACGCACCTTGTCGTTGGCGGTGAGCATGAAGGCGCTGGCATCCAGGTCGAAGGGACTGCCATCGGTGCTGCGGGCGTCCCAGCCGAGACCGATGAGGGCCCGTTGCATGCTCGGGGCCTCTTTCGATAGGTTGACGTTACCGCCTTTGGTCAAACTGATTGGCATGGTCGAATACTCCCGTGGGTTGTAGTTTGCGAGGTGTCCCAGGCGGGCTCGCATCTGGGACGGGGTGGAACCATCGCGGCGCTCGGATTTCCGCTTACCGTCAAATAGGGTCAAGAGGAGCCGGGGTCAATTCGGGTATACCCGACTCGGGAAAATCAGCGCGGAACCGCCGGTCAGGTAGGTCTGCCGGTCAGGTAGGTCTATCATGACCCCTGCTTTCGGGAGCGGCACACCTAGGGCCCCTGGAGCACCACACCCATAGAAACTTGAGATGATCGATACCACCCTAACCCCTGCCAACCCCGGCGCCGCCTTCACCCCCGAGGGCATCGAGCGCCGCCCCCTGCATGTCTTCAGCGAGAAGGCGTATCTGGACTATTCCATGTACGTTATCCTCGACCGCGCCCTGCCGCACCTGGGGGATGGTCTGAAGCCGGTGCAGCGGCGCATCCTCTATGCCATGTCCGAGTTGGGGCTGTCCGCCGCCGCCAAGCACAAGAAGTCGGCGCGGACCGTGGGCGACGTGCTGGGCAAGTTCCATCCCCACGGCGACACCGCCTGTTACGAGGCCATGGTGCTCATGGCCCAGCCCTTCTCCTACCGCTATCCGCTGATCGACGGTCAGGGCAACTGGGGCTCGCCGGACGAGCCCAAGTCCTTCGCCGCCATGCGCTATACCGAGGCGCGCCTCACCCCTTACGCCGAGGTCCTGCTGGGCGAGCTGGGCCAGGGCACGGTGGACTGGCAACCCAACTTCGACGGTACCCTGGAGGAGCCCAGGATTCTGCCCGCCCGTTTGCCCAACCTGCTGCTCAACGGGGCGACGGGCATCGCCGTGGGCATGGCCACCGATATCCCGCCCCACAACCTGCGCGAGGTAGCGCGGGCCTGCATTCATCTCCTCGACCATCCCGCGGCCAGCGTGGCCGACCTGATGGCCTTCATCCCCGGCCCCGATTATCCCACGGCGGCGACCCTCATCACCCCCACCGAGGAGATCCGCCGGATGTACCAGACCGGCAACGGCAGCCTGCGCCAGCGTGCCCGCTACGAACTGGAGCAGGGCGACATCGTCATCACCGCCCTGCCGTATCAGGTGTCCGGCAATCGGGTGCTGGAGCAGATCGCCGCCCAGATGCGCGACAAGAAACTGCCCTGGCTGGAGGACCTGCGCGATGAGTCCGACCACGAGGCACCGACGCGTCTGGTGCTGGTGCCCCGGGACCGCCGGGTGCCGGTGGAACGGCTCATGTCCCATCTGTTCGCCACCACGGACCTGGAGCGCTCCTATCGGGTCAACATGAACCTCATCGGCCTGGATGGTCGGCCACGGGTCATGGACCTCAAGCAGATCCTCACCACTTGGCTCAGTTTCCGTCAGACCACGGTCACCCGGCGCCTCCAGCATCGGCTCGACGAGGTGCGGCGCCGGCTGCACCTGTTGGAGGGCCTGCTGATCGCCTTCCTCAACATCGACGAGGTGATCCGCATCGTCCGCAGCGAGGACGAGCCCAAGCCGGCGCTGATGGCCGCCTTTGGCCTGGACGAGGTTCAGGCCGATTATGTGCTCAACACCCGGTTGCGCCAGTTGGCGCGGCTGGAGGAGATGAAGATCCGCGCCGAGCAGGCGGAACTGGCGGAGGAACGGCGCGCGCTGGAGCGCCTCTTGGCCGAACCGGCGGCCCTGCGCGGGCTGATCCAGGAGGAGCTGGCGCGGGACGCGGACAAGTATGGCGACGAGCGCCGCTCGCCGCTGGTGGCGGTGGCCGCCAGCGCCGCCGCCCTGGACGAGACCGAGGTCAGTCCCAGCGAGCCCATCACCGTCATCCTGTCGGAGAAGGGCTGGGTGCGCGCCGCCAAGGGGCATGAGATCGACCCGACGACCCTGGCCTACAAGGCCGGAGATGGCTTCCTCGCCGCCGCCCGGCTGAGGTCGAACCAGCAGGTGATCTTTCTCGACTCCACCGGGCGCAGTTATTCACTGCCCGCCAATACGTTGCCGTCCGCCCGCGGACAGGGGGAACCCCTCACCGGCAAGCTGTCGCCCCCGGCCGGGGCCAGCTTCGTCGCCGTTCTGGGCGGGGAGGGCGGCCAGCGGGTGGTGCTGGCCAGCGACGCCGGATATGGTTTCGTCACCAGCCTGGACGAGCTCCAGGCCAGGGCCAAGGCCGGCAAGGCGGTGCTGACCCTGCCGGAAGGCGCCAGGGTCCTGCCGCCCCGGCTGGTGCTCAACAGCGGCTCGGACCGCCTGGCGGTCATCGGCTCCGGTGGTCATCTGCTGGTCTTTCCCATCGGCGACCTGCCGGAGATGCCACGGGGCAAGGGCAACAAGCTCATGGCAATCCCCAAGGCCCGACCGGGGGAGGAGCAGGAGCGGGTCGCCCATCTGGCGGTGGTGCATCAGGGGGCGGGACTGGTCATCACGGCCGGCAAACGGCACCTGACCCTCCCGCCCGGGGCCAAGCCGGGGGATCTGGATGCCTACCAGGCCGAGCGCGGGCGGCGGGGCAAGCTGCTGCCGCGGGGCTATCAGCGGGTGGAAGCGGTGAAGGTGGTCTGAGGAAATCATGCTTACCATCGAGAACCTGTCGAAACGCTTTGCCGCCGCCGGCGAGCAGCCCCTCTTCGCTGCCGTCTCTCTCCGCCTTATCCCCGGGGAGGCGGTTGCCGTCATGGGCGAGTCGGGGGTGGGCAAATCCACCCTGCTCAATTGCATCGCCGGTCTGGAACGGGTGGATGACGGTCGCGTTCAGTTGGGCGATGAGGACCTGACGGCCCTGGATGAGGATGGATGCGCGCGCTTGCGGCGCCGGGACTTCGGTTTCGTCTTCCAGGCCTTCCATCTCCTGCCGCATCTCACCCTGGCCCAGAACGTCGCCTTGCCCCTCTGGTTGCTGGGGCGGGACGAGGAGGAGGCGGCCGAGCATGCCCGGGCCATGCTGGCGCGGGTCGGTCTGGCCCCGCGCGCCGACGATTGGCCGCGCCATCTCTCCGGCGGCGAGATGCAGCGGGTCGCCATCGCCCGTGCCCTGGTGCACCAGCCCCGGCTGGTACTCTGCGACGAGCCCACCGGCAACCTGGACCCGGCCCACGCCATGGGGGTGCTGGAACTGCTGTTCGAGGGTATCCGTACCGCGGGGGCCATGGGCATCATGGTCACCCACTCGCGGCAGGCGGCGGCCTACGCCGACCGCGTCCTGCGCCTGACGTCCCAGGGTCTGGTCGATGCGTCCGAGCCCCAATGACCAACCCGGGGTTGGCCCTGGGGTCCGCGCCATGACTTGTCGGAAGATCCTGGCGTGGAAGCGGGACCCGGTCCTGTGGCACCTTTTCCTGGCCAGTCTCTGGCAGCGGCGCCTGGCCACGGCCCTGTCACTGCTGGCGATCGCCTTGGGCGTGGCGCTGGGGCTGGCGGTGCAACTCATTCATGCCGAGGCACTGGAAGAATTCGGCCGCGGCATGCGGCTGCTCAGCGGGGAGGCGGACCTGCAGGTGGTCGGACCCCGAAGCGGTTTCGACGAGGAACTCTATCTCCGCCTAGCCCAGCGGCCGGAGGTGGCCGAGGCCAGCCCCCTGGTGGAGATCGAGGCCCGCCTGCCGGGTCAGACCAAGACGCTGCGGATCTTCGGCCTCGATCTCTTCCGGGTCGCGCGGGTTACTCCTTCTCTGCTGCCGCTGGCCCCGGCGCCCGAGGATGGCCAGGGGGACGGGGAGGTGGCCGCACCCGCCGCCGGCCAGGATTTCCGCCTGGAGGCCCTCCGGGAGGATGCCCTGTTCCTCAGCCCCGGGGCCTTGGCTGAATTTCGCCTCACCATCGGGGCTCCCGTGGCAGTGCAGGCGGGTTTGGACCAGGTGAGGTTACGGGTCGCCGGACAGGTACCGGCGGCGGGGGTGGGACGGGTGCTGGCGGTGATGGACATCGCCGGCGCTCAGCGAACCTTCGGCCAGTTCGGACGCATCAACCGCATCGATCTACGCCTGGCCCCCGGCATCGACCGCGACCAGGCCCGGCGGGAACTGGGCGCCGGGCTGCCGGCGGGGGTCAGTTTACGCACGCCCGCCGAGGCCCAGTCGGAGATGCAGGACCTGTCCCGGGCCTATCGGGTCAATCTGAGCATGCTGGCGGCCATCGCCCTGTTGACTGGCGCCTTTCTGGTCTTCTCCGCCCAGTGGCTGGCGGTGGTTCGGCGCCGCCAGGAATTCGCCCTGCTGCGGGCCTTGGGCCTGGACCGCGGGGGGCTGCGGCGGGGCATTCTGGCGGAAGGGGCCCTGCTGGGGCTGGCGGGGGGGCTGGTGGGCTTGCTCCTGGCCCAGGGACTGACCGGGCTCGCCTTCCGGCTCCTGGGCGGCGACCTGGGCGCCGGCTATTTTCGCGGCCTGACCCCCTCCCTCGGCTTCCAGCCCGGTCTCATGCTCGCCTATCTGGGGTTAGGGGTGATGGCGGGCCTGGCGGGTGCCTGGCTGCCGGCCCGGGAGGCGGCGCGGCTGATCCCCGCCCGGGGTCTGCGAGCCGGCGATGAGGCCGAGGCCTACCGCGCGACCCCGCGTTGGGGCTGGTCCTGGGGTCTGTTGCTGGGCGCGGGTCTCCTGTGCGGGCTGCCGCCGCTGGCGGGTCTGCCCCTTGGCGGCTATCTCGCGGTGCTGCTGCTTCTGGTCGGCTCCATCCTCATCCTGCCCGGTATCACCCCCTACATGATGCGTCCGTTGCCCGTGCGGGGAGCGACCCTGCTACGGCTGGCCCGGGCGCGTCTCGCCGCCGCGCCCGCCCAGGTGGTGGTGGCGGGCGCGGGCGTCGTCGCCAGCGTCGCCCTGGCGGTTGCCATGGCCATCATGGTCACTTCCTTTCGCACCTCCTTGCAGGACTGGCTGACCCAGATGCTCCCCGCCGATCTCTATGTCCGGGCGGCACCGGCGGGGACCAGCGGCTATCTGGAGGCCGAGGCGGTGGCGCGGCTGGCGGCGCTGCCGGGGGTCGCGGGGGTCCGTCCCATCCGTTACGAAACCCTGCGCCTGGGCGGGGCGGGGAGGGAGACGACCCTGATTGTCCGTCCCATCGGTCCGGGCGCCCCCTTGCCCTTGGTCGCGGGGAGCCTGGCTCCCGGTCTTGCTTCGGGTTCCGGCCCGGCTGCCCAGGCAAGAGCCCTCCCGCAGCCCGATCTCAAACCAGATCCTGACCGGGCCCTCGGTCAGGCCAATGGTTTAGCCCCCCATCAGGCCCCTGGTCCGGTCCTGACACCCGCGG
>SBFV01000083.1 GCA_006227775.1 Gammaproteobacteria bacterium
GATGCAGGAGGCATCCAGGTCGATACCGCCGCCTCCTCCGCCGCCGAAGAGACCGCCCAGCAGCCCGCTACGCTTGGCGCCACCGCTGGTATCCCACCCCAGGCCCATGACGACCTGGTTGAGGCGGCTGCCAGCCTCCTTGTCCAGGCTGATCTTCTGACCTTTTTGCAGACTGATGGCCATGATCCGATCCTCAGAGGTCGAAGTCGCTGGGATTGAGTCCCAGCTCGCGGCAGATGGTGCGTACCACCTGGCGTTCGGCCTCCTCGAAATCGCCGTCCGAGGCGCCGATGGCGCAGCAGACCCGGACCAGCAGGCGGGCCTCGTCGGTCTTGGCGCGCAGCTTGCCGATGGACTTGAGGGCCTCCGCCTGGCCGATGCTGGTATCGAACTCGAACTGCTTCGAGTACTTGCCGAAGGTGTCCAGCACCTGATTGACGTCGTAGACCTTCATGGCCTCGGAGGCCTGGAGAAAGCCCATCATCTTCTGCTTCTCCGCCGAAGAGACCGAGCCGTTGGCGAAACCGACCATGGCACAGCCAGCGACCACGCCTTCCATCAGTTCGCGGTTCTTGTACCGGGTCATCTCGTCGCCGAGAGTCTGCTGGATGGTGGCGGCCTGTTGTTTAAGCCAATTCATGACGCTCATGGAAAATACTCCTGATAATGAGACGGAAGAGGGAATTTCACCCCAACCGGGTGGTCTGGCAAGTCTTGACGCGGCCCTGAGGGGCGCTTCGAGGTGGTCG
>SBFV01000236.1 GCA_006227775.1 Gammaproteobacteria bacterium
CTTTGGTGGCATCAAGCAATCCGGCCTGGGACGGGAGGGCTCCCGCTACGGTATCGACGAGTACCTGGAGATCAAGTATGTCTGCGTGGAGGTCGGTGCTTAGGGTCATGCCAATCATGGTGACTCCCGTGAGCCTTTACCGGGCCGGACGAGGGCGATGGGGTGACGCCAGAAACGATAACGATGGTAAGGGCGGTGGTGGAAGCGCTCGCCGTTGGCGGGATAGAGGTCAAGGTCAAGCCGGAGGCGTGGAGTTGCCCCTCTGGTCAGGGGGGCGCCCGCCGGCCCGGGGACTCCGCTCCCCGCGGTTAGCCCACTGAGCCACTGCTCCAAGGCGGAGAGAGCAGCCAGCCAAGACGGGGCGTCGGCGCGGACCACTGCCTCCCAGAGGCCATGCCAGCGGATGAGGACGGCCCCGGGAGGTGAACTGGTGGGGGTTGGGGTGGATGATGAAACTGCGACGGCCAACAGCGTTGCCGGGTCCGTAGGCAGGTTCGTGGTGGGAATACCGCTGGCGCGGGCGAGCCCGCGGACCAATGGGTCCGCGCCGAAGACCACCTTATAAGCCACTCGGCCGGGAGGCGGCAGAAGCCGGCCGCCACCCCAGAGCCAAAGGCCGTTCAGGGTGGGGATGCCGGCCGCCTCGCGGCGCTGATTCACCTCGCTATGGTGAAAAAGCATCTGGACCTCGTTGAGGAGCCGGGCCCAGCGGCGGGCCTCCGGTCCCTGCGGCAAGTGGCCGGCGATGGGCCGGCCCAGGACGGCGGCGAGGGGTTGGGTGACCAGTTGGGGCGGCTGCTCGCTCAGGAGGTACCAGCGCTGCGGGGTCGGGGCCTCCAGGCGCAGACCCTCATCGCCGAGGTGCTGGTTGAAGAGGTTGACGAGGGCGTCCGCCTCCGCCCGGTCCGGGGCGAAGTCGGGCCCAGCGAAGAGCACCAGCCGGTCCCGGTCCGGCCGCAGGTGGACGGGGTCCGCATGGAGGACATAAGGTTCGGGTCCCGTGCCGAGGTCTTCGGTCTGGAAGTCGGCCAGCCGGCAATAGGGGGCGCTGGGACAGTCCAGCTCCGACGCGGGTGTATAGCCAAAGAGGTGAAAGAGGGTCCGGCAGGGATCAGGCGAGCCAGCCACGGGCAGCCGGTCGGCCTGGCCCAACAACCGGGAGAGAACCGGTGTCGGTGGCACCTCCGTGTGGTGTACCAGCACCGGCCCGAAGAGGCCCGGAATCAGCAGATCGAGGCGTGGTGGCCGGCTCAACCGGCGAGGGTCTCCATGCGGATGCGCATCACCTCGCCCTTGACCGTATTCAGGGCCTCGATGCGGGCGATGGCGCGATTCATGCGCCCTTCCTGGACCCGATGGCTGAGCATGATGAGGGGGACGTGGGTGTCGCCCTCCTCCGGCTCCTTTTGTTTGATGGCCTCGATGCTGATGCCCTCGGACCCCAGTATGCCGGCGATCTCGGCCATGACGCCGGGCTGATCGAGGGCGGCGATGCGCAGGTAGTAGGCGGTCTCGACCTCCGCCATGGGTAGCACCGGGATGTCGGCGATCTCATCGGGCTGGAAGGCCAGATGCGGCACCCGGTTGCCGGGGTCGGAGGTCAGGACCCGGGCCACGTCGAGGACGTCCGCGACCACGGCGGAGGCGGTGGGCAGGGCCCCGGCCCCGGCCCCGTAATAGAGGGTCGGCCCCACGGCGTCGCCCTTCACCAGGACCGCGTTCATGACGCCGTCCACGTTGGCGATGAGACGGCGATGGGGGATGAGGGTCGGGTGGACGCGCAGCTCGATGCCGTGGCCGGAGCGCCGGGCGATCCCCAGATGCTTGATGCGATAGCCCAGCTCGGCGGCGTAGGCCACGTCCTGGGCCTGGATGCGGGAGATGCCCTCGGTGAAGGTCTTCTCGAACTGGAGGGGGATGCCAAAGGCCAGTGAGCCGAGGATGGTGAGCTTATGGGCGGCGTCGATGCCCTCGACGTCGAAGGTCGGGTCGGCCTCGGCATAGCCCAGGGCCTGGGCCTCGGCCAGGACGTCGCCAAAGTCGCGGCCCTTGTCGCGCATCTCGGTGAGGATGAAGTTGCCCGTGCCGTTGATGATGCCGGCAATCCATTCGATGTGGTTGGCGGCCAGGCCCTCGCGCAGGGCCTTGATGATGGGCACGCCCCCGGCGACGGCGGCCTCGAAGGCGACGACCACGCCCTGCTCGCGGGCGGCGGCGAAGATCTCGTTGCCGTGGCGGGCGATGAGGGCCTTATTGGCGGTGACGACGTGCTTGCCGTTGGCGATGGCCTTGAGCACCAGTTCCCGCGCCGGGGAGTAGCCGCCGATGAGCTCGATGACGATGTCGATCTCGGGGTCATCAACGACGGCGAAGGCATCGTTACCGATGTGGCCGATCTGCTCGAGACCGGGGATCTCGGGGTTGTACTGCATGGCCGCCGCCCGGGCAATGCGAATCTCCCGGCCGGCGCGACGGGCGATCTCCGCCGCGTTGCGGGTCAGGACGGTAACCGTACCGCCACCAACCGTGCCCAGGCCCAACAAACCGATCTTCACCGGCTCCATAATCAGTTCCTCATGCTTTCTAAACGGTTGATTTCAATCCGCGGGTGCCGCGTGTTAGCGGTGCTCGCTCCCCCGGCCAAGCCATTGGTGCTGGTCGCGGCTATCACGGGGGGGAGGAAGCGCATTAGCCGTGATAGCCGTCGCGGCGGAACATCTCCTTGACACCGCGAACGGCCTGGCGGGTGCGATGTTCATTCTCGATCAGGCCAAAGCGGACGTGGGTATCGCCATACTGGCCGAAGCCGATGCCGGGGGAGACGGCGACCTTGGCCTCGCTGAGCAGCTTCTTGGCGAACTCCAGGGAGCCCAACTCACGGTAAGGTGCGGGAATCGGCGCCCAGGCGAACATGGTGGCCTTGGGCTTGTCCATGTGCCAGCCGGCGGCGGCCAGGCCCTCGCACAGAACGTTACGGCGGCTCTCGTATTGGCCACTGATCTGGCGCAGACAGTCCTGGGGACCTTCCAGGGCGCTGATGGCGGCAACCTGGATGGGGGTGAAGGTGCCATAGTCCAGGTAGGACTTGATGCGCGCCAGGGCCCCGACCAGGTCGGCGTTGCCGCACATGAAGCCGATGCGCCAGCCGGGCATGTTGTAGCTCTTGGAGAGGGAGAAGAATTCGACGGCGACCTCGGTGGCCCCGGGGACCTGGAGGATGGAGGGGGCGAGGTAGCCGTCGAAGACGATGTCGGCGTAGGCCAGGTCGTGAACCACCCAGATGCCATGCTCCTTGGCGATGGCGATGACCCGTTCGAAGAAGTCGAGTTCAACGCACTGAGCGGTGGGATTACCGGGAAAGTTGATCACCAACATCTTGGGCTTGGGCCAGGAGTCCTCGATGGCCCGGCGGAGTTCGGTGAAGAAGTCGATGCCGGGGACCAGGGGGACGTGGCGGACGTCGGCCCCGGCGATGACGAAGCCATAGGGGTGAATGGGGTAGGCCGGATTGGGCACCAGGACGGTATCACCGGGGCCCATGGTGGCGAGGGCCAGATGGGCCAGCCCCTCCTTGGAGCCGATGGTGACGATGGCCTCCTGGTCCGGGTCGAGCTCGACCTGAAAGCGCTGCCGGTACCAGTTGCAGATGGCGCGGCGCAGGCGGGGGATGCCGCGTGAGACGGAGTAGCGGTGGGTGTCGCCGCGCTGGGCGGCCTCCAGGAGCTTGTCGACGATGTGGCGGGGGGTGGGCTGATCGGGGTTGCCCATACCGAAGTCGATAATGTCCTCACCCCGGGCCCGGGCGGCGGCCTTCAACTCGTTGACGATATTGAAGACATAGGGCGGGAGGCGCTGGATGCGGCGAAATTCCGGGACTGGGGCGACCACGGGGACCTCGGAGGCTTGAGGCGCTAAAGCGCTTGATGGACAAGGGTGAGGAGTTTACCGTCAAGGCCGGCGGAATAAAATCAAGTTGACGTGACCCGAGAGACCTGAGGGTCCTTGCCGCCTCGGGTACCTTGGGGTATGTTGCGGGCATGAAATTTTCCCAAGCAGATCCCGGCGACGGCTACCTGGTGGAGGCTTACGAGCCCGGGCGCATCCAGATCGACGGCCGGTTTTTCACCGTCGGTCTCATCCTGAGCCCCGGGCGCCTAGTCACGGATTGGGGTCCGGCCCGGGCCGAAGATTTGACCACGACGCACCTGGAGTCCCTGCTGGCCCTGGACCCCCAAGTCATTATCCTCGGCACGGGCGCCCGGCAGGTCTTTCCTCCCTTTGCCCTCCTGGCCAGCGCCTTGACGCGGGGTATCGGTATCGAGGTCATGGATACCGGGGCCGCCTGCCGGACCTACAACATTCTCATGGGCGAGGGCCGCCAGGTGGTGGCCGGGCTCATACCTATCTGAATGCCGTATCGGCCTGATCCTTGTTACCAGGAGCCGCCCTTCATGGAACGTCGCATGATTCTCTCGATCCTGGCCGCCGCCGCCCTGGGCTTCGTCGGCATCATGCTGTTGCTGCCGGATGAGCGTGATGAGGACCCGACTCCGCGCCTACCCTGGCTGGTAGAGTGGGATGGGCAGGGTCGTACCCGCGTCTTCGGCTTTACCCTGGGGGTCACGCCACTGAGTGAGGTGCAGCGGGTCTTCGCCGAGGCCGGGGAGATCAATCTCTTCGCGAAGCTCGACGGCAACCAGCAGGCGACGGATTTCGGGGTGGAGGCCTATTTCGAGCAGATCTACCTCAGCCGCCTGCGCGGTGATTTCGTGATCGGCATCCAGGCGGATGCAGCGACCCTGGCGCCCATGTACGAGCGGGGTCTGCGGATCAGTCAGTTGGGCAGCGGAGCCAAGAAGGTGGAACTGGACCCGGCGGATATCGCGACCCTGGTATCCTTACCCATCGCGAGCATCACCTATCTGCCCTGGAAGTCCCTGGATGCGGAGATCGTGACCAAGCGCTTCGGCACCCCGGCGGAACGGCGGGTGGAGCCGGAGACCGGGGTGACCCATTGGCTGTATCCGGAGCGGGGCATGGATCTGGCGATAGACAAGAAAGGCGGGGTGGTCATCCAGTATGTCGATCCCGAGGCCTTTGGCCGGCTGATTCAACCGCTGGAAGGGTTGGCCGGCCCTCAATCCTCCCCGTAGCCCTCGGGGTTGGATGACTGCCAGCGCCAGGTGTCTCGGACCATATCCTCCAAACCCAATTCGGCGGACCAGCCGAGCAGGGTCCGGGCCTGGGCGGGATCGGCGTAACAGATGGCGATATCCCCGGCTCGGCGGGCGACGATAGCGTAGGGAAGGGATCGGCCGCTCGCGCGCTCGAAGGCGCGGACCATCTCCAGCACGCTATAGCCCTGGCCGGTGCCGAGGTTGCAGACCAGCAGACCCGGATTGGTGGCGAGCTTTTCCAGGGCACGCAGGTGGCCCCGGGCCAGGTCGACGACATGGATATAGTCCCGGACGCCGGTACCGTCCGGTGTGGGGTAGTCGGCGCCGAAGACTTGCAGACGCGGCAGTTTGCCCACCGCCACCTGGGCGAGGAAGGGCAGGAGATTGTTGGGGACGCCGTTGGGGTCCTCGCCGATGCGGCCGCTAGGATGGGCACCCACGGGGTTGAAATAGCGCAGCAGGGCGATGTTCCAGCGCGGGTCGCTCCGCCACAGATCGGTCAGGATCTCCTCGATGAACAACTTGGAGCGACCGTAGGGATTGGTGGCGGCGGTGGGGAAGTCCTCACGGATGGGGACGCTGGCCGGATCGCCGTAAACGGTGGCGGAGGAACTGAAGACCAGGTTGTGCACGCCGGCGTCGGCCATGGCCCGGCACAGGCTGAGGGTACCGCCCAGGTTGTTGTCGTAGTAATCCAGGGGAATCCGGGTCGACTCGCCCACGGCCTTGAGGCCGGCGAAGTGGATGACGGCGTCGAAGGCCTGGTCCCGGTCGCGAAAGACCGCCGCCAGGGCGGCTGAATTGCGCAGGTCGATCCGGCCGAACCCCAGGGTACGACCCGTGATTTCCGCCACCCGACGCAAGGCCACGGCCTTGCTGTTACGGAGGTTGTCGACGACGAAGACCTCATGACCCGCCGCCAGCAATTCCACGCAGCTGTGACTGCCGATGTAGCCCGCGCCACCCGTGACCAGGATGTGCATCTTTTCTCCGCTCTTCGGTGTAGCGAACCCCACGTCTCGCATTGACGCCTAACGCCGATCGCGCAATGATCGCGGGCGATTGTACTCGCCGCGAGCGGCCCCGGCGCGATTGTCAGCGCATGGAGCCAGCCAGCGCCTCTTCACCGACAACGGTGACCACCGAAAGGAGCCTCGACGTGTCCGAAACCTCCCCCTCCCTCGCGACCTCAGCCCCGGGCAGCGGTAAGCTCAAGCTCTTGCTGGCGGTCGTGCCCTATGTCGCCCTCTATGTTTTCGCCATCTGGCTGGTGGCCCTGACCGACGACAACGCCGATCCGGTCCGGATCCGGATGCTGTGGCAATGGTTCATTCCCGCCGTGGGCCTGATCGCGATCTGGGGCGGCTGGCAGGGCATGAAGACCAGCGCCGGTGGCCTGCGGCCTTACCTCATTCGCCAGGTGCTGCACTGGGTGGCAACCCTGGTCGTGATCCATCTGCTGTTCGGCGAGACCCTGCAGGCCTTCCTGACCACCGACGTTCATGGCTTCGTGGCCATCTATGTCCTGGGTCTGTCGGCGATCCTGGCGGGTATCCACATGGACTGGAAAATGGCCCTCTTCGGCCTTTTCCTGGTGGGCAGCGGCGTTGGTATCGCCTTCCTCAACGACAACGCCATGCTCCTTACCCTGATCGGCATCGCCGTCGTCGGGGTGGGCATCTCGTCGGCATTCCTGTGGCGTACGCGCCATGCCTGAGCCGAACGCCCTGACCTTGCCCGAGCCCAATCCTACCCAGGGCCCAGGGTAGAGCGACCACCTTCCGCTCCCGGCTCTTGTCCTCTTCCAGGATAACCTTCCAACCGCAACCGGACCCGCAACCGCCGCAGCAAATCCGGGTCGAGGTTGTCCGGCAGGAGCACCAGGGAGCGGATGCTCCAGGGCAGCAAGGTGGCGGGGCGCGCATCGGCCCGCCCCCAGGATGCCAGCCCGCGGGCCGAGGCCCCGCCTTCCCCGGTCCCGAGTCGGAAGTTCAGGATCACCAGGGCGGGGGTGACATAGGTGGTAGCCAGAAGTCGGGCGGGCAGTTCCCGCCCGTCGCCCAGGGTCAGGGTCCAGTGGCCCTCCGCGTGCCAGATCGCCTGGCGCGGAACCCAGGGCCAGTGGTGCCCGACGGCCCCGCCCAGGGACCCGACCAGCCCGATCAGCAGGGTCGCAACCAGGAGGGTCCGCCAGGGCCAGGCCAGGGGGAGGAGTAACACCACCGGCAGGGTGAGACCGTAGAGTCCCAACACGATAAGGCGCAGCCGCCGGGAGATCCCTGGCCGGATGATCAGGGGTGGCCGTTCGCAGTCTGGTTTCATGGCGTAGAATCCCCTCCCCCGGTTAAAGCACGTCGCCGATCTGGACCCGCGGGTATCCCCCGTCAATCCCCCTTTCGGCGGATAGCCCTGACGGCGCCTTGGCGGAACGACCCAGCATTGGTCCTCCGCGCTGACGAAGCCAGGACGTCCCCAACTTTAACCACTCGACCTGAACGAGTCTGCCCGCCGATGGACGCCTACGACGATTTTCCCTATGAGAGTATCGCCTTTCCGGAGACCCATCCCAACCATCTGGCCATTCTCGGCTGGCTGCTGGGGCTGGCGACCGCGGACCCGGACACCGCCCGCGTGCTGGAGCTGGGCTGCGCCGGTGGTGGCAACCTGATCCCCCTGGCCTGGGGCCTGCCAAACGCGGTCTGCCTGGGCATCGATCTCTCCGCCCGCCAGATCGCCCTGGGTCAGGCCCAGAGCGCGGGCCTGGGCCTGACCAACCTGGCCCTGCGCCAGGGCGATATCCTCGACCTGGACGCGAGCCTGGGGACCTTCGACTACATCATCGCCCATGGCGTCTATTCCTGGGTCCCTGAGCCGGTACGGCGGCATCTGTTGCGTCTCGCCTGCCAGCTCCTGTCCCCCACCGGGGTTTTTTACGTCAGTTACAATTGCCTGCCTGGCTGGCGCATGCGCGGCATGTTGCGGGATATCCTGCTCTACGCCTGTCGCGAGGCGGAGGGCCCGACGGCGCGCCTGACCGCCGCCCGTGCCGCCCTGGAGCGCCTGCGCCAGGCCCTGCCGGGACTGGACGCCCTCAGCGCCCGCTACCTGCTGGCGGAGATCGCCAGCCTCGACCAGTCCCACCCCAGCTATTTGCTCTTCGAGTACCTGGCCGAGGAGAACCGGGCCTTCCTCTTTAGCGAGTTCACCGCCGACGCCGAGGCGGCGGGGCTGCGCTACCTCTGCGACACGGACCCGCGCACCCTCTTCCCCTCCACCTATGGTGCCACCGTGGACCAGGCCCTGGCGCCCATCGAGGATGGCCTGGATCTGGAGCAGTGGCTGGACTTCGTCACCAACCGTAACTTTCGCCAGAGTCTGCTGTGCCGCGCCGATGCGCCCCTGCCCGAGGAGATCGCCTTCGACCTGGAGCGCTTCGCCGGTCTCGCTTTCCGCGCCGATCTGCGCCCAACGGTCAGACCGGAGCTGCGGCGGGTCAAGGACAGCCCCTTCGTTACCGTCGCCGGCAAGCGCCTGACCATCAGCCAGCCCCTGACCAAGGCGCTGGTCCTGGAACTGGGGGCGCGTTTCCCGGACTCCCTGACCCTGGCGGAAGTCCTGCCCGCCGCCATGCGCCAGGTCGAGGCCGCCGGCGGCGGCGCCCTGGCGCGGGAGCTGGACGCCTGCCTGGCGGAACTCTTCAGCCTCTTCGCCCACCAGGCTATCGGTGCCCGGCCCAGCCCAGGCCACCTGCCCCGCCCCGCCTTGGAACGCCCCCGGGTCTGGCCCCTGGCCCAGGCCCAGGTGGCCAGCGGCGCCCGCCGGGTCACCACGCCCAATCATTCCAACTTGGACCTGGACGCCTTCGCCGCCCGCCTCATCGGCTACCTGGACGGCACCCGCACCCCGGCGGAGATCGCGGAGGCCATGACAGTCGATCTGCTCCAGGGCCGCCTGGCGCCGCCCAAGGAGCTGGCCACCCGGCAGTGGCGGCCGGAACAGCTCCTGGCCCGCATCCGCCCGGCGGTGGACGAGCTTATCGCCCTCTTCGCCCGCCAGGGGATCCTGCTGCCCGGCCCGCCGGGTGGCACGGCTTAGGGGTGGATACCCGGAGCTCTTATCCCTGAGTGCCCTCGGCCAGCGCCGTCGGGTGCCGGTGCATGAGGGCCACCAACCCCCCGAGGCCGATCGTCGTGAAGACCGCTCCTCCCAGAAAGGTGGCGGCCGGGCCGATGGCCGCCCATAGGCTGCCGGCGATCAGGCTGGCCAGCAGCGTGGCGAGGCCGGTGACCAGATGAAAGACGCCGAAGGCGGAGCCGCGCAGCGCCGCGGGCGCGGCATCGGCGACCAGGGTGGCCAGGGCGGCCAGCAGGCCCTGGGTCATGCCCAGATGCAGGCCCCAGAGATCAACCCCGACCAGGAGGGTCACGAGATCCGTCCCAACCGCCAGGTCCAGATCCGTGGCGATCAGCACCCCGAAGCCTGCCGCCAGCAAGACCTGGCGGTTAAAACGATCGGACAGGGCGCCGAGGGGATAGGCGGAACCGGCGTAGACCCAGGTTCATGAGGACCAGGACGAGGGGGACCAGGCTAACCGCAAGCCCGGACAGTTGCTTAGATTGCCTGACTCCCATGGGGACACCGCTGCACCTCGATGGTGATGTGCGAGAGTTGCGGCCACCCGGCCAGCCTGGCCTTGTAGTGGTCGGGTTCCCGCGGCTGGTCCGCGACCAGGGATGCCACCACCGCCAGATGACCCGGACCAACCCGCCAGAGGTGCAAATCGGTTACGCGATCATCGCCTTCCTCAAGCGCGTGGCGAATCCGCTCAGCCAAGTGGCCGTCCGGGACCGTATCCAGGAGCACCGCGCCCGCGCCTCGCATCAGCCCCCATGACCAGTGGGCGATGACGATACCCCCAACGATGCCCATGAGGGGGTCCATCCACCACCAGCCGTAGAAGCGGCCCGCCAGCAAGGCGACGATCGCGAGCACCGAAGTCAGCGCGTCGGTGAGAACGTGGAAGTAGGCCGACCGCAGGTTATGGTCCTGGTGCCCATGGCCATGGGCATGCCCATGACCCTCGTGACCGGGCTCGTGTTCATGATCATGCTCGTGTTCATGGTCGTCATGGTGTCCGCCCTCGTGCAGGACCCAGGCGCTGGCGAGGTTCACGAGCAACCCCAATACGGCGACCCCGATGGCCTCGTCAAACCGGATCGACACCGGCGCGGTCAGCCGCATGATGGACTCGAAGGCGATCATCACGGCGACGACCGCCAGGATGACCGCGCTCGAATAGCCGGCGAGTTCCCCGAGTTTGCCGGTGCCGAAGCTGAATCGCGGGTCATGGGCATGACGTCGCGCGTAAGCGTAGGCAAAGGCGGCAATGGTGAGCGCACCGGCATGGGTCGCCATATGGAAGCCATCAGCCAGCAGGGCCATGGAGCCGAAGAGCAGCCCCGCGATGATCTCGCCAACCATCATCGCGGCGGTGAGGCCGATCACGATCCAGGTGCGACGCTCGTTGCGGGCGTGGTTGGCGCCCAGGAAGGCATGAGGGTGGAGCCAAGGATCGAGGGAATCGGTATGCATGGACTTATCCTCTCCGAGGATCGGTGGTTGGGCGCGGTGACATCATCTAATTCTCAGCTTTCGCGCGCCACATGGCGTCATCACCCATGGGGTGTGACTGATACACAGATGCCCGTAATGGCCATGGTCATCACAATGATCCATGGCAAAGCCTAGCCAGTGGCTGATCGAGGGGGAAAGTACCAGCAATAACGAAGTTAGGCTCAGCCGTACCGGCGCCGTGGCCCAAGCGAGGGAACATTCGCGCGGGTCGCCAGTGCCAGCCCTTCCAACCACCGGGCCATGGCCGGGCAAAGCACCGCGGCCACCAAGACGATACTCGCCCCCATGTAAAGCAAGAAGATCAGGCTGGAAACGACGAGGCCGATTTCAATCGTCAGGCTGGCTTGTCTACCGCTTCCGCGCGGCGTTCGGCGATCAAGCGTTCGAGGCGGGCCAGGTTCTCGTCATCCACCCTGGCCGCCAAGTCCACGAAGGCGGCGAGCATGGGCTCGGGACCTCCGGCGGAAAAGGTCTCGACCACCTCTCCGATCAGCCGTTCCATCAATTGCTCCCGGCGCACCAGCGGGGCATAGACGAAGGCATGACTGACCTTTTCCCGTGACAGCAACTCTTTAAGAAACAGTCGTTCCAGCGTCGATTGCACGGTATTGAGCGCGATGCCCCGGCTATCACCGATCCGACGGTGCATGGTCTTCGCATCGCAAGCGCCCTGGGCCCAGAGTTCTTCGAGGACCAGGGGTTCAAGCTCGCCGAGATAGGGTCTGGAAAGCATGTTGAAGGTCGGATCTTCGCTGGTGGGGAAAAGCCCAGTCTTGGCGGCATCGAGTACCATGATTTCCCCGCGGTCCATCAGCTTTCGAGGCCGATTGAATGGTTGGGGATATGGCTGAAACCCCTCACCCCGACAGCAGGATGCACTCACCCGAGGTTCAAGCCGCCAACACCTTGTTGCGCCGACGTGAAGAGCGTTTGCAGTTCGTCCCGAAGGGGAGACGGCCGGCTGGTGCGCATGGAGATCGCGACCAATAATATCACCGAGGGCAAGCGCCATGAGGTGGAAGTGCGGCAGGTGGGGGAGCCGCCAACCGGGCAGTCCTGTCAGCCAATGGCGATCTGCAACGCCTTGCCACCACTGACTGGCTCAGGGGTATCTGGAACCGCGCCCTAATCCAGGCCCAGCCCTTCACCCCGGTGGGCAAGGTGACCTCCAGCTTCAGCCTGGCGGACTTCCGGCCAGCCGACAACCTTGATACCTGGCTCAAGCGAGCGGACGATGCCCCCCTATGCCGCCGAAGGCGGGGGACGCAACCAGGTGTGCCTGGCTGCAAACCCTGAGCGTGTGGGTTTGCCTTGCCCGAGCCTCCTCCAGGGACGGATTCACGGCGCCCCCGGTCGGGAGTGTTTGACTCCCTCTCAGGCGGGGGCCGGTGCTCCTGGCCGGGGGCGTGCATGGCAGGGATGCCATGCCCGAGCCTCCAGGGATGGATTCACGGCGTCCCCCGGACGGGAGCACCGGCCCCCGCCTCCGATGGCGCCTCCGTTTGCTCCCCGGCCCTCGCCCTCCGGTCCATCTCCCGCAGATGGGCCAGCTTCTCCCGGATGCGAATCTCCAGCCCCCGGTCCACCGGCGCGTAATAGCGCCGCGGCCGTATCGCGTCCGGAAAATAGACCTCCCCCGCCGCATAGGCCTCCGGCTCGTCATGGGCATAGCGGTAGTCACGACCATACCCTAACGCCTTCATCAGCCGCGTCGGGGCATTGCGCAGATGCACCGGCACTTCCAGGGAGCCCGACTGACGGGCATCGGCCAGGGCCGCCTTCCAGGCCAGATAGACGGCGTTGCTCTTGGCGGCGCAGGCCATGTAGACCACCGCCTGGGCCAGGGCCAGCTCACCCTCTGGACTGCCGAGCCGCTCCTGCACGTCCCAGGCATCCAGGGCCAGGGTCAAAGCCCGCGGGTCGGCATTGCCGATGTCCTCGCTCGCCATCCGCGCCACCCGACGGGCGATGTAGAGGGGATCGCAGCCGCCGTCGATCATCCGCGCCAGCCAATAGAGCGAGGCGTCCGGATCGGACCCCCGCACCGACTTGTGCAAGGCCGAGATCTGGTCATAGAAGATGTCGCCACCCTTGTCGAAGCGCCGCGCATGACCGGCGATGACCTCCTTCACCGCCCCCTCCCCGATCTCCCCGCCCTCGCTCAGGTCCGCCGCCAGCTCCAGCAGGTTCAGGGCGCGGCGGGCATCACCGTCCGCCGCCTCCGCCAGCACTTGCCGCTGTTCCGGTGCCAGCCGCAACCCCAGGGCGCCCAGCCCCCGCTCCACGTCTTCCAGGGCCTGGTCGATCACCGCCTCCAGGTCCCCGATCTCCAGGGCCTTGAGGAGATAGACCCGCGCCCGGGATAGCAGGGCGTTGTTGAGCTCGAAGGAGGGGTTCTCGGTAGTGGCACCGATGAAGACCAGGGTGCCCTCCTCCACGTGGGGCAGGAAGGCGTCCTGTTGGGCCTTGTTGAAGCGGTGGACCTCGTCGATGAACAGGAGGGTGCCGCGTCCCTCCGTGGCCCGCACCCGCCGCGCCTCTTCCACCGCCTCGCGGATGTCCTTGACCCCGGCGAGGACCGCCGAAAGACGCAGGAAATGGTAGTTGGAGGTCCGCGCCAGCAGCCGCGCCAGGGTGGTCTTCCCCGTCCCCGGAGGACCCCAGAAGATCATGGAGTGGGGATGATCCAGCTCGATGGCACGCCGCAGGGGCTTGCCCGGAGCCAGCAGGTGGACCTGACCGCGAAATTCCGCCAGAGTCCGTGGCCGCATGCGCTCCGCCAGGGGGGCCGCGGCCAGGGAGTCGGTGGCGAGAGGCGCCATTCAGCGCATCTCGAGGAAATCCCCGCCTAGGGGCTGTTCCATTTTGAAAAGCTTGGCATCCAGCTTGGGATTGCGCTTGCTGGCGAGGAAACTAAAGCGGGTCAGTTGACCGAAGCTGTCCTCCATCAGCAGGGTATCCAGGTCCGAACCGATGAAGCCGATGCGGATGCGGGTAACCTGGGCGTCCGCTTGCTTGGGCTGAAGCTCCACCCAGTCCCGGCCATCGCCCGCATCCCAGGCCAGGATCTGAAAGTGGGTCTCGATGGGCTCGTCGGACGCCAGAAGCTGCGCCGGGGTCCCATCCAGGGCGCTGGCCTGGCTCTGATGAGAGATCTGGTCCAGCTCGATATCGTGCAGCCAGACGCGGCTGCCATCGGCGACGATGACCTGCTCCAGGGGCTCCCGGTATTCCCAGCGGAAACGGCCGGGCCGCTGGAGGTAGAGGGTGCCCTCGGACTCGATCATCCGCCCACCATCGGCGCTCAGGGTGTACTGGTGAAACTCCGCCCTGAGAGTCTCTAGCCCCTTGAGGTAACCGCGGAGCCGTTCCTCGCCGGTCGAGGCCGCTTGGCCAATCAGGGGTATGGCCAGCAGGACTAACAAGACCCCCCAGGACGGCGACACCGGTCCCATCTGGCCCTGGCTGCCCGACCGACAGTTCACCCGATCAACCGCCCGGAGGCCCATGCGGTGAAATGCCGGAACCCGGCGCAGAAGTGAAAAAATGTTCATGCAGCAGTGATCACGTAATAGAAGGGATACCATCGATAGAGGTGGTTGACTGATAGCCATCGTAAATCATGTTTCGGTCTTCCCTGGGTGGGGAATTCCCGGAGCGGGTGACGTCTGGCGGGGGACGCCGTGAATACGTCCCTGTAAGCTTGGCGCCAGCATCCATGCTGGCGACACCCCCGCCAGACGTCACCCGCCCCTCCCTTACCGCAACCGTGACCAGCAGGCATCGGATACGGCTCCCCTGCCGGACGCCTGGCAGGGCCAAAGTTATGAAGACATGCGGCGAGGGGAAAAGTTGTCATCCATAAGGGTTCATCGAGCGCCGCAATCTGTCCACTACCTCCACCGCTACTGAGACAGTTTCATCGAAGGCCGTCAGCCGCCGCGCGAACGGGGCGGAAGGATCGACGGTGGATGGCGCAGGGGCCCATGGCACGCAAGGCGGCAAGGTGCTCGGCGGTAGGATAGCCCTTGTGAATGGCCAGGCCATAACCGGGGAAGAGGGCATCCAGACGGACCATCTCCCGGTCCCGGGCCACCTTGGCCAGGATGGAGGCAGCGGCAATGGACGCGACCTTGCCATCGCCGCCGACGATGGCTTGGACGGGGCACTCCAGCATCGGGCAACGGTTGCCATCCACCAGGGCCAGATCCGGGACGCGGCCCAGGCCAACGACGGCGCGCCGCATGGCCAGAAGGCTGGCCTGCAGGATGTTGAGGGCGTCGATCTCCTCCGGGCTGGCCGAAGCGACGGCCCAGGCCAGGGCACTGGCCTGGATCTCGGTCTCCAGGGCCTCGCGGCGGGCGGGGCTCAGCCGCTTGGAGTCCGCCAGGCCGGCGATGGGCCGTGCCGGGTCCAGCATGACGGCGGCCGCGGTGACCGGACCCGCCAGGGGTCCACGGCCAGCCTCGTCGACGCCCGCCACCCCCGGGGTGCCCGCCCAAGCGTCTTCTCCGGGGGTTATGCGTGACATCATGTATTCCTAACCTGCGTAGAGGGAGGGCCAGGCGGCGTTTGACGGGGGGGTGTCACCGCTTACCATTCAGAACTCTGGGGTGCTCAGCCTCCGGGGACCAGTTCCAGCAAGGCCTGAGCCGCCTGGCGGCTGGCATCCTGGCGCAATTCGCCATGGATGCGGGCGTAGGTGGCGCGGATGGCGGTGACCCGGGCCGGATCATCCAGCAGGGCCAACAGGGCCGGTCCCATCAGCTCGGCCCGGCACCGGTCCTGGAGGAACTCCGGGGCCAGTTCCTCGCCCGCCAGCAGATTGGCCATGGCCACGTGGGGGACCTTGATCAGCTTGAGGGTCTTCACCAGCCAATAGGTCAGGGGATCGACCCGGTAACCCACCACCAGGGGGCGCTGGAGGAGCAGGGCCTCCAGGGTGGCGGTCCCCGAGGCGGACAGGACCAGATCGGCCGCGGTCATGGCCTCCCGCCCCTGGCCGTCGATGAGCTGCAGGGTGGAGGCAGGCGGCGGCTTAACCTCCTCGCCCCAGGGGCTGTCATGCTTGGCGGTCGCTGACGGCGGATGGGGCTTCTTCCGCCGGGTCCCGTCGGCGGCGGCGTTGATCCGTGGTGTTACCCCCTGGGAGGTGCCATTGCCAGTAGTGACCGCTGCGGGGGAAGCCAAGGCAAAACTTGGTCCCAGCCCGCTCTCCGCCAGGACCTTCTCGAACAGGGTGCGCAGCCGCGGCGACACCAGGGGGACGACGAAGCGCAGTTCGGGCCGGCGCGCCAGGCACCAGGCGGCGGTCTCCAGGAAGGGCCGGGCCAGGAGGCCGATCTCGCTGGTGCGGCTGCCGGGCAGGAGGGCGATGACCGGACCCGCCGTGGGAAGGCCCAGGGCCTGGCGGGCGGCGATGCGGTCGGTCGCCAGGGGGATGTCATCCGCCAGGGGGTGGCCGATGTAGCGGACCGGCACCCCCCGCGCGCGCAGGAAGGCCTCCTCGAAGGGGAAGATGCTCAGCACCAGATCTACCGCCCGGCGCAGGCCCTTGACCCGCCCCGGACGCCAGGCCCAGACCGTCGGGCTGACCAGGTGGGCGGTAGGGATGCCGGCCAGGCGCAGGCGTCGCTCCAGGGTCAGGTTGAAGTCCGGGGCGTCAACGCCGACGAAGAGATCCGGCGGATGGGCGAGGAAGTAGTCGCCAAGCTGGCGGCGCAGGCGCAACACCTCGGGGAGATGCCGCAGGACGGCGACCAGGCCCATGACCGCCAGGCGCTCCTGATCCACCAGGGTGACGCAGCCGGCGGCCTGCATGCGCGGACCGGCGACGCCGATGAAGCTGGCTTCAGGCCGCAGTTCCCGCAGGGCTCGGATGAGGCTGGCCGCCAACTGGTCGCCGGAGGGCTCGTTGGCGACGATGCCGATGCGCATCCCGAGACCAGGGGTCAGCGGACGAAGCCGCGGGGGCTGTTGGCGACGAAGTCCGCCAGGCGGTCCACGTCCGGACTGCCCAGGGCGCGCATGGCCACCAGGGCCTCCTCCAGCCGCTGCCGGGACTTGTAGAGCAGGCGGTAGCCCTGCTTGATGGCGGAGATGGCGGCGGGGCTGAAGTCGCGCCGCCGCAGGCCCTCGCTGTTGATGCCCCGGG